>CAKQVW010000226.1 GCA_934277865.1 uncultured Pseudobdellovibrionaceae bacterium
GTCCGCACGTTTACCAGCGTCATTGGAACTTCAGTTTTCGGCGATTCCTGATGCTGGATACACAAACCCGTCGTTGAAGGGGTATCGCCTGATTCCTCTGGATGCCGGAGCCATGTTGGTTTCGGAATCTGGAGAAAAGCGGGTGTTTGGTTTTGGAAGTTCCAGTAAGGGTGAAGGCTTTGAGGTCTCGGTTGGAGAAGTGGTCGATACAGGTTCGTTATTGGCGCTTCGCGGGAAAGACGCGGTCTGGCTTATTCATCTGAGTCGGCCATCAAAAGAACAGGCGTTGAAAATCGATTGGTCCAAGCGCCTGGAGTTTCCGCTGTTGGAAACCGATTCGCTTGGCGCACCGAGCTTGAAGGTCACTGTCCAAGATCAGGCGATCGCCGTTGAAAGCGGATCCAGTATTAAGCGGCTAGCATCGGCAAACGGCCGTTTGCTGGAGGAACCTCTTAAGGCCTCAGCGGAGAGCAGCACCGCATCGTCGCCCGCAAGTGAGTCGCGAGAGCCGGCTTCGCCGTCGGCGGAGTCTTCCATCGTTCAGCCCATTGAGGATTAGGCCTGTCTCATATTTGGCTAGCGTCGAGGCCCGACTATCTAGTAGAAAATCCCTATATGGCAGGGAAAATCATCGCAGGCGTTTTGTCGCCTCATCCACCGCATCTGGTCTATGCTAGCAATCCCCCTCAGAACGAGCCGCGTTCGGAAGGTGGCTGGGAGAATCTTCGTTGGGGCTACGAACGTCTCAATCAGAGTCTGTTCTCTCATGCTGACAAGAAACCCGATGTGATTTTGGTTCATTCGCCGCATTGGATGACGGTGGTTGGGCATCATGTGTTGGGGCTTCCGCACTTCAAGGGCCTCAGTGTAGATCCAATTTTTCCGCATCTGTTTCGGTTCCAATATGATCTCAAGGTCGACGTCGATCTTTCGCTGTTGATTGCCGAGGAAGGAAAAAAAGAGGGTCTCATCACGAAGGTGATGAAGAATCCGGATTTTCGGATCGACTATGGTGCGATCACGAGCTGCTACCTCACGCGCCCCGAGCTGGATATTCCAATCGTGGCGATTTCTTCGAATAACTCACCTTACTATTTTTCGAATGAAGTCGGCCAACATCAGATGGAAAAGTTGGGCCGCGCGACCGCACGGGCGATTGCGCGCAGTGGAAAACGCGCGGTTCTCTTAGCCAGCAATTCGATGTCACATCGTCACTTCACGACGGAGCCTGAAATTCCTGAGGATATGTCGTTTGAGCATATCTACCATCATGGGCAATACCTCTGGGATATGGAGATGCTCAAACTGATGAAGGCCGGGCGTTCGCGCCAGCTGGTCGATTCTCTGCCAGAGTTCATGGACATGGCACTTGCGGAGGTGAAGGCGGGAGCGCTGACATGGATGTTGTCGGCGTTGGGTTTCCCGTCTTATCCAGCTGAGGTGCACGCGTACGGTTCGGTGATTGGGACGGGCAATGCCGTGGTCGAGTGGGATCACTTCACTCATGCTGGCGGTGAGGTGAAAGTATGAAAACTCGCTCGGAAATCCGAAAACTCAAAACACCAAGCAGCTCTTTGATCACGGCTTGTTACGTGGTGCCAGGCCTCCCGCATCCGCTGCTTGCTTCAGATAAAAACCCCGGCTGGAATCGTTTGCGCCAATCGATGGATCAGGTCCGAAAAGAAATCGAACAGTCAGACGCCGAACTGATTCTGTATTTCTCAACGCAGTGGCTGACGGTCTTGGGTTACCTTTTTCAGGCTGATCCAAATCCGAAGTGGACCCTGGTGGATTCCAATTGGCACGAGTTTGGATCGATGCCTTACGAATTCAAAGTCGACACGAAGTTTGCGTCCCTGTATGCAGGCGAAGTGAAAGAGATGGGGCACTATACACGCGAGGTGAACTATCGGGGATTCCCGATCGACACCGGAACCGTCGTCGCACAAAAGCTCTTAAATCCCCAGAACCGCCTTCCGGCCGCGATGGCGTCTTGTAACATGTATGCCGAAAAGCAAGAGACACTTTCCATTGGCCAGGCGGCGATGCGAGCTATTGAAAAACGAGGTCTCAAGACGGTCGTGGTCTGTGTCAGCGGTCTTTCTAGCCGTTATCACACCGAAGAAATTCCCTATGAAAAAGACCATTTCTCGTCTCAGAAGGACGACGAGTGGAACCAGAAAATTCTAGAAATCCTCGGTGAAGGACGATTGGAAGATGTCTCGGAAGTGGCTCGCGAGTATTCGCGTCAGGCCAACGCCGACATGGGGTTTCGTGGCATTTGGTGGTTAAATGGATTGGTTGGAAAAACCAACGACTTTGATGGCCAGGTTTTTGGCTACGAGCCAATCTATGGAACAGGCGCGGGAGTGGTGGGACTTTATCCAAAACGCGCGATTCGCTCGCTTCCGGGCTGGGTGAACGACGAGGCCGATCTCGTAGAACGTTTTAGCGGCGACAAAAAGAAATCTACGAAGCCAGTAGCCGGCGCAGCGAGTGCCGGTGAGGTTTCGGGTATTGTGACGTTTGATGCTCCAAAAGCGTCGGCTGGTAACGTGAGCTCGAAAAAAGCGCCACCGCCGGTTGGTCCTTATCCTCACGCAAAGCGTGTCGGAGATTTTCTTTTCCTCAGTGGCGTCGGTCCACGCAAACCTGGCACCAAAGAGATTCCCGGTGTCATGGTGGATGCGGGGGGCGACGTGGTGGGACACGACATTACCATCCAGACGCGCTCAGTTCTGGAAAATATTGAGGCCATCTTGGAAGAGGCGGGAAGCAGTCTGCATGATGTCGTCGACGTCCAAGTGTTTTTGACCGATATGAAGCGAGACTTTGCGCGCTTTAATCAGATTTACGGCGAGTATTTTGGATACGAAGGTGGGCCCAGCCCAACACGTACCACGGTGGAAGTGACATCGCTTCCGACGCCAATTTGTGTGGAACTAAAAGTTACGGCTTATCTAGGGAAAAAGACGTAAAGCGAAAGGCCTCATGTCGACCTTCAAGCCCGATCCCGAAGCCGATTTGTTTACGCTCTCGGCGGGCGCTTTTTCGATCGAGGATCGGGACAAGATCTGGCACCAGGCCGAGGGAGTCTGGAAGGCACGGGTGGAGGCCGGTGCCGATCCGGAGCAGGCGTGGCGTGAAGTCGTCGTGGATTTTCATCGTGGCGCACATTGGGGGTATTCGCTTCTTTCTAAGCAAAGCCTCGCCACCAAAGTTCAGCCGACAGAAGAACAGGTTCGAAGCACAACTGTTCGTCGTTTCTTTTGGACGGCTCTTCAGAGCCTTGTGATCATGAAGGGAATCATCATGTACTTTGGTCTCAACTACGCGATGGAGCGTGAGGCGTTTTACGGTGGCGCGAACACGAGTTTCTACGGCTGGGGACTTGCTGTCTCGGTTTCTATATCGTTTGGTGGCTTAATATGGTTCGCCATCAAGAATTCCAGAGCTCGTCACTGGGACTAGTGTTTAATCTGAAGCGTATTTGCAACCTGATTTAAGATCGCACGGTTAGCCGGAGCATCGCCCGGCAAAAAACGAACAGTGATAAGAATCGCCTCGGACTGGTCGGCTAGGCGGACTTCAGCCTGATTATTCCCAAGAAACTTCACCCCAGCCGGCTGGCTAGAGGTGATTTTTTGGAATTCGATCCGAATAACAAGGCCATCGTTGCCGGTAACTCGAGGGTTGATAGCAAGATGAATTTCAGTAGGAGAAACGACGGTCGGGTCGGCGGTGTGAGTATCAGCGCGGAAAATCGTTTCCGCGCTGAAGGCAAGTGCCGGCTCAAATGGTAGAACAACCATCGCACGCATTTTGGGATGCGGTTTGTCGGCGATTCAGTTTGTCTTGGTCGCGGGCTCTGTTGCTGGCTTCATAACTTCGATAGCCGCAACTTCGTAGCCAGCCTTTTTAACAGCGGCTTTGATCGCGTCTTGAGTGGCTTTGTCGTTCTTTTTCACCTTGATGATCGCGTGGTTGCCAGCGAGTTCAACCTTTACGCCGTCTTTTTCGATCATCTTCAAAGCCTTGAGCTCTTTCTCAACTTTCGCGCTGCATGCGCCGCAAGTCATACCAGTGATTTTCACGTCGACTTCTTCGCTGGCAAACGCCATCACCGGAGCGAGTACAAGAGCAAGGGCCGCAGTTTTCAAGAATGTTTTCATAAAATCCTTCTTTCGTTTAACTCTCGAGTTTCAAGATAACAGTCTATAGTTTCGATTCAAATCAGTGCTTAATTTTCTCTCTTCTTCTAGAAGCTGTCGAGTGAAATCCGGAATCTCGAATTCACTGTTTCAAAAAGGAGAAGGTCCTAGCGTTTGGGTTGGGGCTTTGATGGGGGGGTGGTGGCCCACATCTTTGGACGAAGGCTGTGTATTTGAGAGACGATGGTCTTGGCTGGCTCACTTAAGAGATGAGGTTCGGTGCTCCAGTACTGAAATTCGATTCGCTTCAAGTCCTTCGTGGACGGGGCGGGGCGCCAGCTCACTTTCACCAAGACTTCGTCGGGAACTCCTGTTCGAAGCTGAAACTGCACCTGTGCCTGAGTGGTTTTGTCGAGTGTCACGAAAAGACTTTGTAGATCGGATTTTGCGTCGGCCAATTGACCTTGAAAGGTGTCGTGCTCGGCCCCAGTTGGTGACAGGGTTGCGCGTTTGGCCAAAAATTTGCCATCCTGATTTGCCGAGGGCGGTTTCAGAAATCATAACCAGGAAAAGTGTAACCGCCACCGCCGCTGGGTGCGTCAAGGCTCCAAACGTCATATCTCAACCCTAGCGGCAAGCACGCGGGGTGTACAAGCCTAGGACTCGACCTCGAAAACTTGAGACTCGTTGCCAAATGTGGTACTCTTATTCACATGAGACAGAGTTTGCGTCATTTTAAACGAAAATCACCGGCCACTTGTATGGCTGGTTTTTCGGCGCGCGTTCTGATGAACGGGTTGGGTCTCAAGTTTATTTTTATAGGCGGTTGAAGCCCTTTTAGTGGCTTTGCTTCAATCGCCACTTTCGATCTGAAATCCTGATTGTTAATCGATCCCCACTCCGAGTGTAAGGTCTTGGAGCATTTGTCATTGGAGACATTATGGAAAACGGAAAAGTGAGTGAAAAACGAGTCGAATTTGAAAACATCATCCTGGCCGAACCTGACTAC
>CAKQVW010000227.1 GCA_934277865.1 uncultured Pseudobdellovibrionaceae bacterium
GAGGCTGACCGGCGAGAGTTGATTTCACTTCGCAAAGAGAACGCTGAGCAGCGCGAGGTAATTCACATATTGAAGCGTGACGGAAGCTTTTCATTTTGGGCCCTCTCACATTGAGCAATGTGCGTGAGTTCCCCATCTCAGTGCATAACGTTGACCGCCCACCCATTCTGGATATGTCGGGTCCGCATTGCAGTGGTCAGCGCTAATCCAGGATGTCGATGTAGGTGGTGCCGGCGGCGAGGCTGGAAGAGGGGCGCGCGCGTTGGCCTTTGATCAGGACTTTGCCGGAATTGAAGAGTTCTTTGAAAGCCACGCGCGAGATATTTTTCAAGTGCGGGTTTTCGTTTTGGTCACGCAGAGCTGCAAGCAAAACGTTGTCGAGACGACTTTCCGAACTGCCGAGTTCGAGAGTGATTCGAGTGGATTTTGGTGGGCGCGGAGGAATATTGTCTGCCATGGAGCGGATCCTACGTGCACGGGCTCGATATTTCATCGATTTCAAGACGAGCTAGTTGATCACCAAGCAGGAATGGCGGACGATAGAGCGCACGTTGCTGCTGGATCAGGGGGAACTTATGAAGTTGAAAGCGCTTACGGTTACGATGATCGCGATGTCCATAACATCCGTGGCAGTAGCCAAGGGAGAAAACAAAATGAAGGGAACGCTGGCAAAAACTGTTGAGCTAAGTAAGGAGAAAAAGGTCATAAAACCCCTTTTTAGCGAATCCTTTAAAGTTATGGGGATTGGCCTTTCCAAAGGACAGAAGCTGGAAACCCACCAGACGCCGACCCCCGCATTCCTCTACGTTCAAAGCGGTCAGGTTCTGTTCACGATGAACGGTGAAAAGACCGTCCTCGCGGCCGGCGACTATTTCTTGATTCCTGCAAAAGAAATGCATGAAGTCGAAGCCCAATCGGACTCCTTGCTGATGCTTTCGAAATAACACCGAGGACACGAATGATGGACGTTGAAATCTGGTCGGATGTGCTGTGCCCGTTTTGTTACATTGGGAAGAAACACTTCGAGGCGGCGCTGAAGGCGTCTGGTGTTTCCGAGCAGGTCAACGTCGTCTACCGCAGCTTCGAGCTCGATCCTTCGGCGCAGAAGAGTCAGTCTGTGTCGATTTACGAGTCTCTCGCTAAAAAATATGGTCGCTCGGTCGAGTGGGCCAAAGAAGCGAATACCAGTGTTGAACAAACGGCCAGCAAAGCCGGCATCGAAATCAACACCGAAAAGATTATTCCGACTAACTCGCACGATGCGCACCGTCTGATTCATCTTGCAAAACATCACGGCCGACAAAATGAGATGGTCGAACGATTGTTTAAAGCCTACTTCACCGACGGCCAAGACATCGCCAAAGCGGAGGTTTTGCGAGATCTCGCAAAAGACGTTTCGCTTCCGCCGGCCGAGGTCGATGCACTTATAGCGAGCACACAGTTTCAAAACGAGGTGCGCGCCGACGAGATGCAGGCCCAAGAGCTTGGCATACGAGGTGTTCCGCTGTTTTTGTTCAATGGCGAACACGCCCTTTCAGGCGCGCAGCCTGCCGAGACTTTTGTGGAAGTGTTTAAAGCTCTTCAGCAAACACCTTCTCGGTGATCTTCCAGTACTTGTCCTGTTTGCGGGCGATGAGGAAGGCCGGCATCCGATACATCACGCGGTACTTGATGACCTCAGCTGGAGAGGTCAGCTCGATCGCGAGTTCTGGACGCCGCAAGTGCGAGCGCAGGAAATTGATATGAAAGCGTTTTATCCCGGCCGAGTTTCCAAAGAAATAGGCCTCGCTTAAGTACTTGGAGTCGAGATCGTAGTAGCGAATCTCCAAGTACGGATTGCCGTTTTTGTCAGTGCGCTCTTCAAACTCGACTCGGTCTGGCGCCATCACGTGCGCGTACTTGGAAAGCTTCGCCTGTTTCAATTTTGCATCGGCATCTAGCAAAACTGCTTGGCATTTTTCGCACGCACGCGCGGTGATGTCGTTCTCCGCCCCACAGGCGTGGCAGATTTTGGATCGAAACCGATACGTGCAAGGCGTGATCTCAAACGTGTGCGGATCCCGCGTGAGTCCCCGACACCGCCTTCCAAAGTGTTCGATGACTTCGCCGTCAATGGCGTAGCCCCAAAAACTGTTTTGAAAATCGCAGACAGGACACGACACCAAAACCGGCACCGTGTCTTTTGCCGGTCGCTTCTCGTCGATCTCGGGTGCGTAGATGTCATGGTCGACTCCGGTGTAGTCGAGCACATAACAGTCTCGTTTCTCGGGGCTTAGTCTTAAGCCACGGCCGATGATTTGCTGATAAAGCGCATTGGATTCGGTCGGACGCAAGATCGCGATGACGTCGACGTGAGGTGCATCAAAACCCGTCGTCAAAACCGAGACGTTGACGAGGTACTTAAATTTCTTTTGTTTGAAGTCTTCGATGATCTGATCGCGCTCTTCACCCGACGTGTCACCCAGCACCAGCCGAGCCTGACCGTCCGGCAAATAACCCATCACCTCTTTGGCATGACTGACACTGCTACTAAAGATCATCACACCTTTTCGATCAAAACGTTCGGTGATGTCGACGATGTTCTGGATGATGAGAGGCGTGAGGCGCTTTTGACCTTTTAAGATGTTTTCGACTTCACTTTCCGAATAAGGCCCAGCCTTTTCGGTGATCTGAGAAAAGTCGTAGCAGGTCACGGGGATGTCGATCTTCACCGGACTCGTCAAAAACCGCTGCGAGATCATGTACGTCAACGGAAGCTCAAACACACACTTCTTAAAAAAACGCTTCTGCCGGGACTTCACATCGCCCGCAAACGAGATCTCGTAAATCCAGCCAAGGCCAAGTCGATAAGGTGTCGCCGTGAGCCCCAAGACACAAAGCTGCGGGTTTCGATCGCGTAGCTTTGCGATCACTTCTTGGTACTGCGTCGACCCCTCGTCGGCCACGCGGTGACATTCGTCGATGACGAGCAAAGAAAAGTTCTCAAAAAACCCGTCGGCTGCGCGGGCGACGGACTGAATACTTCCGAAGATGACCTTCTGATTGGAATCTTTTAGTCCAAGACCCGCCGAATAGATGCCGGCCTCAAGACCATAGCTCTGATACTTCGCATGATTTTGCTCGACGAGCTCTTTCACATGCGCAAGCACAAGCACTCGCCCACGAGCGATGCGCGCGAGCTCGGCGATGACGAGACTCTTTCCCGCGCCCGTCGGTAAAACGACGACCGCAGGTGAGCGATCCTTCTTAAAAAACTCGACCGTGTTTTTTACGGCCTGTTTCTGATAGTCGCGAAGCTCATACACCGCGCTTATACGAGAGGCGATTCATCCGAATGCAAGTACGCCGTGTGAGTTGGGCGTGTTGCTGGTGTGGATCTCGACGGCTTTTTAAGAACCGCCCCAGCTGGACGACGGCGAGGCAGTGAGAACGTGAAACTAGTTCCACCAGTTGCCAGGTTCTTTTCGGCCTTCACTGTTCCGCCATGGGATTCAATGATGGTTTTAACCACTGCCAGTCCGATGCCGGGGCCCTGATCGGCCGTCTTCCGTGCCTGCCAGAAATCTTCGAAAATGTTCGCAAGACGCGCTTCCGAAATTCCAGGACCACTATCGATGACGCTGATATTCGCAAATTGCGCATCACCTTTTACTTTCACCTGAATGGTCGAATTGCGAGGGCTAAATTTGATCGCATTGCCGATGAGATTCGCCAGAACTCGCAACACACGTTCGCGGTCGACATAGGCCAGAACAGACTGGCTGACATTATCAACTTGCAGCGTGATATCGCGGCGCTTGGCCATTGGAGTCAGTATCGCCTTGGCATCATCCAAAACTCCCGAAACAGGAAGTTGCTCAAGGCGAAGAGTCAACGCATCCATGTCCGCGCGCTTTTGATCAAGAATGTCCGACACGGCAGTGTTGATCTCTTCGATCACACCTTCCACCAAGGCGCCCGACTCCGGCGGCAGCGTTTTAGCCACCTCGCTAAGTGTTGCAAGCGGTGCCTTCATGTCGAAGCCGACAGCCGAAAGCACTTCGTCTCGATGCAGAGCCGACTTCTGTGCGTCCATGTAGAGGCGGTCGCGCACCTTTTGTTGTTTGTTGCGTGTGACCAAGAGCCAAATCACCAAGAGGCTGGCGGCGAGGAAAAGAGCCGTCACCGAACTCATGAACCAGATCATGTTGCGTGGGATCTGCGCCTGCGCATCGGCACCTGCCTTGACCGCAAGTGCGCGTGCCTCTGCGAGCTTTGCATTTTGCAGCTTTTCGATTGTGTCGAACTGTTCATTCATCTGCGCCAGTAGAGGAGAGGTCTTGGATTGATAGAACTGAGCGACGATCTTGGATTCCGTCGCCTTTTCCCGGAAACCGACACCTTGCTCGAAAAACTCGGCCTCTTGCGTTTGGATCTTTTCAAGTGTGGCGGCGATGTCGGAAATCTGCGGCAGAGGATTTTCCGCTACAAACTTTGCCATCCCTTCGCGAAAGCGCTGTTTCTCGTCTTTTTGTTTGTCGAGAAGCGCTTTCGAACCCAGCAAGAAGTAGGCACGGCTGTTTGTGATTTGCGACACTGCAAGGCTGCGAAGACGCTCGAGTTCGATCAACGCGCTGGAGTCGACATTCATGACCTCCGCGTTGGCTGCGACCGTTTTTCTTAAATCAACTGACGCGTTCCATCCGACTGCGAGCACGCCCGCAAACAGGACGACCAGAGCCGTCAGTAGGATTCCAATGAGGCCAACCTTCTCAAATGCGCTTGCGAGTTTTTTCATCTTTTCCGAATAACAACCGACGGGGGTCGGTTCAAACAAAATCTCGATTTTATTGGGTTTCACGCTCTGACGTGCAATGTCACTTCGCCTCGTGCGTCCGGTTGTTGAGGAGATAGACAAGTGGCAGTACGACGAGTGTCAAAAGTGTCGCGCTGACCAGGCCCCCGACCACCACTGTTGCCAACGGGCGCTGCACCTCGGATCCCAGCGCCGTGTTGAGGGCCATTGGGATAAAACCCAGTGCGGCCACAAGCGCCGTCATCAGAACTGGCCGAAGTCGCGCTTTCGCCCCCTGAACCACGGCCTCGTTTACCGAGAGTCCTTTGTGTTGCAGATCTTTGATGAAGCCAATCAGTACCACACCGTTCATGAC
>CAKQVW010000228.1 GCA_934277865.1 uncultured Pseudobdellovibrionaceae bacterium
CAGACATTCGAATCGTCAAACTTTGTTCGTCTTGCGCGTCGATCGCCGCCTGACGAAGAACTTCAAGAATCATCTCTGGCTTTTCTTGAATCTCGGTCATCGCGATCTTTTTTGCCAGTTGATACACCAATGAAACAAGTGACGCTTCATTTTGGCGGACCAAATCCGCCTGCATTGTCTCGAGACTGGCTACGGCTTTGTCAATTTTCTGAATACGCTCGGAGATCGCCCCGCTCAGCTCGCGATAAGCAGACTCTTGCCCTTCATCACGGCCAAGATCATAACCTTGGCTGTAGGCCTCTTCCTGCATTTGTTTGAGACGCTCAAGAGCCTCGCTTTCGACTCGCTCAGAAAGAGAGACTCGCTCGAGTTCTTCGATCCCCGACGTGATCGAAACGACTCTGTCCAATCGGAAATCAGGGTTCTCGTGCTCCGTGCGCATGCGCACGAATTCGACCGCCGATTCATTCGGCTTGGCAGGAAACTCACGCGGCGAATACTGCACCGCCACGGTGTCTGCTTCCGACTTTTGCAATACACGACTTCCAAGATTCGACACGGCCACCTCTTACTAAACCATCGCGTCTTCGCTGCCACCGCGAGCAATCATGATCTTGCCCTCGGATTCTAAGCGACGAGCCACGTTGACGATTTCCACCTGTGCGGCTTCGACGTCTGACAGACGAGACGGCCCGAGATTCGAGAGATCGTCTTTGAGCATCTGCGCAGCACGCTGCGAGATGTTCTTGAAGATCTTGTTGCGGATCTCTTCGTTTGCCGTCTTGAGCGCGAGCAAGAGCTTGTCGTTCGGAACTTCCTTGAGAAGCGCCTGGATACCCTTGTCGTCGATCTTGATAATGTCTTCGAAAACGAACATCAGCTTGCGAATTTCTTCTGCCAAGATCGGATCTTTTTCTTCGATCCGAGCCATGATCGCTTTCTCTGTGTTTTTGTCCATGACGTTAAGCATCTCAGCAACCGGCTGAACGCCCCCAAGCGCTGCCGCTTCCGTCGTGCCAACGCTGGATAGCTCTTCTTTCAACACTCGATCAACTTCTGCGATCAGCTCGGGAGCGACGTGCTCGAGGTTTGCCATACGAAGCACAACTTCAGCCTGAAACGCTTCCGGGAGACGCTTTAAGACTTCGCCTTTTTTCTCGGGTTCAAGATGCGCCAAAATCACCGAAACTGTTTGCGGATGTTCATTCACCAAGAAATTTGCCAGCGATTTAGCATCTACGCTTTCAAGAGATTCCAATTGCGGTCGAGCTGTGCTCGAGGTGCTCAAGTGACCAAGCACTCCGCGCGCACGTTCTTCTCCCAGCGCATCGACGACCGTTTCCTTCGCCGTTGTTTTATCCGAGAAGATGTAGTCTTCCGACTCACTGACGAGTTCGTAGTATTCTTCGAGAACCCGCTTGGTGATCGCAATAGGAACGATTCGATATTTGTTCATAACCGTCAGCAGCTTGCGAATATCACCGTCATCCATGCGCTTAAGAAGCACCTTCGCCGCCGTTGGACCAAGATAGTTCACCAAAATAGCCGCTTTTTCAAAGCCGCGAAGTGCTTCGTACTCAAGATTCTCTGGCTTTTGCAGTCTGACCGCATTGCTAGCCGACATGTTTTACGTATCCTTTCGAACCAACCAGAGGCTGAAAGCACCGGATGCCTTCTCCTCGTCCTTTTCCATCAAACTCATAATGCGTTCTTTAAGAAGCTCGGACTCGGCCTTGTCTGGATCAAGCGACTCTTCCAAGACAGGCAAAGCACTGGACATTCCAGGAAGCGAATTGTCCACCGACTGAAGCTCTTCAAGCTCTTCAATCGTGCGCGGCAGAAGGTCGTCGACGGAGTCTTGGAAACTATCCGTGATCCAGCGCATGAAGGGACGTACCACCATGAGGAAAAACGCCGCCAGAACGCCACCAAGCAACAGCCACTTCAGCACGGCATTGACCAGTTTTTTACGCTCGAGAGTCGTCATCCACTTTTCGCTCTCGCTGAAGTCTTCTTTTTCAAACTTCATGGTCTCGATTTTCACCGAGTCTCCGCGGCTTTCGCTGAAGCCGATGGCGTTTTTCACGATCGCATCAAACTTGGCCAGCTCTTCTGCCGAACGTGGGGTCCAACTTTCCGTCTCTTCGCCCTGCTCGTTTTTTGTGACGGCCGTCGTGCCATCAACAACGACGGAGACCGTGATTCGCTGAAGGCCGCCAGCAGCTTCGCTGACATTCTTCACCGTTTTTGGAACAACGAAGTTCTGAGTTTTAAGTTCCTTCTGCACGTTTTGGTTGAATCCAACCTGACCAGCTTCCCCTGCGCCCGGAACATTGGCTCGAGCTCCTGGCACACCGGCAGGGTTGGTTCGTGATCCATCGAGTCGCTCTTCTTCCGACTGTGTCGCAAGCAGTGCGGTCTTCTCGGGATCCACAGTTTCTTCCACCATCTGGGTTTGACGGTGATTGAGTTCCGCATTGACTCGGACCATCACCTTTCCCTGACCGACAACCTTGGCGAGAATCGACTCAACTCGCTCTTGAATGTCGGTTTCCATTTTTGCTTTCACTTCGGCCAATGCGGTGCTTGCGCCACCGGCCACATCGTGAGGACGAGATAGCATTTTGCCTCGTGAATCCACAACCGTGACCTTTTCCGGATCAAGGCCTTCCACGGCACTGCCGACCAAGTGGCGAATTCCGCGAACCTGCTCTTCTGCGAGAGTTTTACCGGGATGAAGCTCAACAACGACCGAGGCCGTTGCTGTTCCGCCCTCTTCCAAAAATGTCTTCTTGGGCGGAAGTGCCAACATGATCTTCGATCGCTTGACGGCATCCAGAGTGTTGATGGCACGAGTTAGCTCACCCTGCAGCGCGCGCTGATAGTTGATTCGCTGAGCATAAGACGACGCCCCGAAATCTTGCTTATCAAAGATCTCAAGTCCAATCGAACCGAGCTTCCCAGAACCGATCTCCGACATCAGGGCCATCTGAGTTGAGTGCAGAAGTTCTTTTGGGATGACAATGGATTTACCACCCTCTTGCACTCGAAACGGAATGTTCTTTGATTGAAGTTTGTCGACGATGACCGACGTCTGATCGGCTGGAATGTTCGTGAACAGAGGAACATAGTCGGTTCCTGCCATCAACGACACCATGACCCCAGCTGTAATCAACACGATCGCGGAAATTGCGATCATCGACATGCGCTTGACTGGCGTCAGGTTGCTGTAGAAGTCACGAAACTGAACGATGATATTGCGAAAAAGGCTCTGCACGAAATCCCCTTAAACCTGCATTCTCATGATCTCTTGATAAGCATCGATGACCTTGTTCCGAACTTGCGTCATCAAACGAAGTGCGATGTCGGCTTTTTCAACCTGCATCATCACTTCTGGAATATTGGTCGTTTTACCTGTAGCAAGTTCCTGAACTTTGACGTCGGCTGATTTTTGCAGCTCGTTCGTCTGATTGATGGCGTCCCTCAACACGTTCTGAAACGAGCCCGCACCATTGGCTGCTCCCGACGGCGACGTGATGCCGTTCTGACTTGGCTGTGGAGCAAAGTCATTAGCACGAAGCTCACTGGCAGTTTTGCCGGTGTTGAGAAGGTTCTGGCCTTGACGGATCGACAAACCATCCATGGTTCTGGTCCTAGCCTATTGGCACAAGTTTCCGGCTACCTGAATCATCGCCTCATGCGACAAATCTTTCGCCTTTCCATTATTTTAGCTCTGTTTTTTCAAGCTGCGAGTTCTTTTACTTTTCCCGTTTCAATCTCGACTAACGACCGATTTCAAGTGACGTCATCGCCATGTCTTTGGTTGCATTCATCGCGGCAACGTTGGCCTCGTACGAACGAGTGGCTTGAATCATGTTCGCCATCTCTTCCATCAAATTGATGTTCGGGTACGCGACATTCCCATTCTCGTCCGCATCCGGATGGTCGGGTTCGTACTTCAAAAGTGGGGCTCGACGATCGACCAGGACATCCGTCACTTGCACACGCTGCACGTCCTTCTGCGGAGCACTGGTCAAGATCTCGCCAAAGCTCTTCGCTTCGGGCATCGACTCGAGAATGACATCTTTCCGACGATAAGGACCTCCTTCGGGAGTCCGAGTCGTGTTGATGTTGGCGATGTTCGAAGAAATGGTATTCATGCGCGTGCGTTGCGCAGCCATACCACTCGCACTAACCCGCATTCCCGTTAGAATATCCATCAACGACCACCATCTGTCGCAGCATAGCGAAGCGACGCAAGTTTCTTATTGATCAACTGAACAGCGGCTTTGTACATAATCGAGTTTTCCGCCAATGAGCTCATCTCACGTTCGAGATCAACAGTGTTGCCATCATTGCTGACCGCAACATCTGGATTCTCATAGATGTCGGCCCGCACATTGGAGATCGCACCAGGGCCCGACATAAAATGCCCAGGTTCATTGCCCGCCGGCGCCATGTCTTCGATCGCCAGTGCACGGCTAAGTGCGTTTTCAAAATCGAGCTTTTTCGCCTGATAGCCGGGAGTTTCGGCATTGGCGATATTGCTCGAGATCACATTGTGACGCGTTTGCCGCAAGTTTGCGGTCGCCCCGAGGGCGCGAGTGGTTTTATCAAATAGATCAGCCATGCATCACCCCGTACTCATGCAGCTTGTTTCTCAAAGTTCGAATCGAGATCCCCAGCAACTTCGCCGCCTTTGTCCGATTTTGCGAGGTGTACTCGAGCGTCTTCATGATCAACAGTCGCTCGGCCTCAGAAACCGTCATCCCGGGGGCAATTCCGGCCGCCTGTGCAGAAGACACCTGGACCTGGCCGTTCGGTGCATGCGTTTCCAAGTTAGAAAGGATTCCAGGCTGATTTTCATCAAAAGCGAGGTCTTGGACCTCGATAGAGTCGCCGGTTGCATAGAGGACGGCCCGTTCCACCACATTCTCTAGCTCCCGTACGTTTCCAGGCCATGCCCACTCCAAAAGCCTTTGTTCGGCTGCTTTCGAAAAAGCTCGCACAAGACGCCCGTTCAAGTGACTCGAAACTTCCGAGAAAAACTTCGCAAGATCCAAAATGTCGGCACGTCGTTCACGAAGCGCCGGAATTTTAAGAGGCACCACATTCAGACGGTAATAGAGGTCTTCACGGAAAAGCCCG
>CAKQVW010000229.1 GCA_934277865.1 uncultured Pseudobdellovibrionaceae bacterium
CCCAAGAGCCCTTCACCAAGCGGGCTTTGAGGTGTGATCACCTGAATCGAGAGGCCGCCAAATTCCACCGTCAAACTGCCGCGAGCCGGGACCAAAAACACCCACGACTGTTTTCCCTGAAGTTCAACTTCCACCAAGGCCGTGGACTCGATCATTTGATCTTCCGAAAATGTTTTCGGACGCAAAGTTTTAAAGACTCCGAGAGTCGCTTCAAGATCACGCACCCGTTTGGACTGGGCGCCGGCCAAGTACGAAGCCTCAAGCGCACGTGTGTCGTATTTGTTTTCTGGTTTGCTCTCTTCCGCCGTCGCCGCCTGGTAGGTCTCTTTAGCCGCGGCCGTGATCGCCGCGAGATCTTTCTCGAGCACCTCGATGATGTGACGAACTAATTCAGCTTTGTCGATGGTGGAATTTTGCGAAGACATCTTAAAACAATAGACTCGGATAAGCCTTCTTGTCCACGCTTAGCGCGGAGCTAGCTCGAGCAGGAGAATGATTTCTTCGCGTCCCGTGGTGGGATTGAGAAACGTTTCGAAACTCTGAAGCCCAAACGTTTCACGGTAAGTGTTTGCTTGGGCCGAGTTTTTCGCTAGCGCCACCACCAAAACTGGGCCCTGCCGCAAAAGCTTAGTAACACGCGCCTGAAACTGCTTGGCCAGTCGCTGTTTGTCGGCGGTAGACGCGTGCAAAAGTTCGAGAGCGCTTAGCTCCAAAACCTGTTCCCCATGTGGCCCACGAAAGAGAACCCGCTTAAAACTTTCAAGCGTCGACGCAAAACCAAAAGCCGTGTTGGAAAACCCATTTTCGGTGCGCGCAAATTTCCGCCACGGACGCGAGTCGAGACTTTCCAAATGAAGCAACTCAAACAGCGCCGGGATTTCGAGTGCGTCTTTTTGCCCGAAGCCTTGCACACCGACTCGATACATCTGAACACCGGCCGGCCCGGCCTGCAAACGCTCGTAATTCGAAGCGCGAAAGCGATAGGACGTGAGACTCAGAACTAAAAATTGCTCAAGCCGCTCTGGCCGCACCCACTCTCCCCATTCCGCGCGAATCCGATCCGCTATTCCAAGCGCGTGATGACCAAGAGCGTGATGAGTCGATTGAAAGCTGAATTCACAAGTCTCGCTGTGGGCCGTTCGTGACCAAGCACTGGCCCCGAAAAGGACCGCTGCAGTCAAAAGTCGCAACAGATGTGAACGAATCGACGCCATAGTTTTGAGGCGAGGAAAGTCGCACGCCTCAAATGGCAGTTCAATGGGAAGTTCAAAACCGGGAATCCGTTACAGCGAAAATACCGCTCGTACACGGTCGCGCCAGGCTCGGCCGTGAAGCCCGAGGCCCGTGGCCGTAAAATGCACCTGATCGAAGCGCAGCGCAGGCGACGCTGTCCATTGGTCGGTGTTGGGCCCTTGCGCAAAGCCAGGCACCTGCCAGAGCATGCGTTGGGCCGAGGCGATGGCGGCAATACTTGAGTTACTGGCGCTAGGAAAAAGTCCCAGCGGCACCCACGCCGCCTGCGCCACCACCCAAGGCGCCGTCGTACATCCCGAGTCATTGCGGAAGTCCTGCTGAAGCGCGCGCATACGAGCGACATAGGTGGCAGTCGTCACCTGGTCAATGGCGTCACTTTCGCCCTGATGCCAGAGCACCGCTCGAAACGAACAGCCCGAGAGCGCACTCGCGGCCGAGATCAGCCTGGGATAAAGGCCCCGTGCGTTCCCCTTTTGCCACTGAGCCGAGGACGTGCCACCGTACCCGACCGAGACGATCGCAACCGGCACACCTAGATCTTGGCTGAGAGCATCGGCAAAGATGGGCCACGGCGAGCCACCGGGCTCGGCACGCCCACCAAACTCGGCCTCGGACCAATTCGTCGCAACCGGCATGGGATCGCGAAGCGGAAGCCACTCCTGGTTTTGCGGATTGACCATGCGGTTCATCGCGATCGCACTGGTCTGTCGGGTTTCACCATGAGTGGCGGCGTTGCTCTGACCCGCAGCCAGAAAAACTTCCCCCACCGCAAATCGCGGGCTCGTCCAGCGCGCGACCTCGTTTCCGTCGGCCGCATAGAACGAAACTCTTAAACGCCTATAGACCATACCAGCGGCTTTCACATGCGGCATCAGCCCATTGATTGGCTGGCCGGGCTGAGTCTCACTCACGCTGAGGCGCTCCACCACACCGCCCGCTTCGTTCAGAAGAAAAACGGCCAGGTAGCGGGACTCAGGCTCGTCGCCTCGAAGACTCAGGTGGACGAGCGCCTCGCCACTGCCCATGCGCTGAAAAATGCGAGTGTCCGAAAAAGAGCGATAGGTCGTCGGCGCCAACTGGATCGCATCCACGCGATCGACAAGTGTCGGCATCACGGCCGGCGAAGGGCCAGGCTCGGGAGCCTGGCACGAAGCCAGACCCTCGCATTCGCCACCCAAAGGGGCCGGGCCTGAATCCTTCGTGGCGACTTCAAAGCCGGGCGCGCAGTTTTGAAAACCGAGCACAACCACAAGCCCGAGTAGCGAAAGTGTTACGAGGATTTGTTTTCGAGAAAAGGAGCGTCCACCCACCTTGGACAGTCTAAGAGAAAAGTGGGTCTCAAGAAAGGACATGTCTCAAAACGAGACATGTCCGCGCAGCAGGTCCGCGAGAATTGGGACCAGCAGCAATCAGTTGTTCATGCCGCCGTTCATACCATCGGCGAGATCGCGCTTCATGACCTGGATCACGTTGTGCGTTTGATCGAAATCCAAACCGAGGTTGCGGCTGAGGTCGACCAAGGTCGACGCCGAAGGGTTTTCGCCGTTGGCGAGAGCTTCCATGTCGGCGCGCTGAATGCCAAGCTCAGCAATCGCCGCGAAGTCTTTCTGCTCGGCGCGCTCGAGAGCGTGCATGATCTTTTCGCCAGCTTCCACCGACACGCTAAAGTGCATAGCAGCTTTGGTCGCGTTTGAAAGATCCGCTTGCGCATCAAAGTAGCGCGGACGAGGGCGATAGTGGCGATGTGGCGGACGGTAGCGAGGACGTGGGTGATAGTGGTGATGGTGCCCGTCTGCAATCACAGCTCCAATTACAACCCCTGCTCCAAGTGCAACCTGCTCATCCGAGCACGCCGTGAGCGCCATCGAGGCCGCCGCCAGAATTCCGACCAACGCGAGATGAATAACTCGTTTCATTTCCCCTCCAAAAAGGACGTATTTTAAGAACCGTAGGCTCGGAGCTACTCCCAGCCGCCGAGACGTTCAACCAGAGCCGAATTGGAACCTGGCCTCTTGTAAAGAACACCGAGTCATGGCGGCGAGTCATAGCCCTGAGCCACAGCGCTGAGTCATATAGCGGCGGCCAATATCTCAGCAGCGCATCATCGAAATAATCTATCATCATTTTGATATTATTGATTTCACCGATTCTCGAATCTCGGCGATAGTAACAGCATAGGTAACACCCCAAAAGGAGAGACGTTCAATGGCAACACTCATCAATACAAAAGTTCCTGATTTCAAAGTTCAGGCGTTCCACAATGGCGACTTCCGCACGGTCACTCAGGACAACCTGAAAGGAAAATGGTCGATCTTCTTTTTCTACCCAGCGGACTTCACATTTGTTTGCCCGACTGAGCTTGGCGACATGGCTGACAAGTACGAAGCGTTCCAGAAAATGGGCGTCGAAGTTTACGGTGTCTCGACAGACACACACTTCACGCACAAAGCATGGCACGACACTTCGGAAACGATCAAAAAGATCAAGTTCCCGATGCTCGCAGACCCAACTGGTCACTTGTCACGCGCGTTCGGCGTTCACATTGAAGAAGAAGGTCTCGCCTACCGCGGAACTTTCCTCGTGAACCCAGAAGGTCTGATCAAGATCGCAGAAATTCATGACAACGGGATCGGCCGCAACGCCGACGAGCTCGTTCGCAAGACACAAGCAGCTCAGTACGTTGCTTCGAACCCAGGACAAGTTTGCCCAGCGAAATGGCGCCCAGGCGAAAAGACACTCAAGCCAGGCCTCGATCTCGTAGGCAAAATCTAATCGTATCGCTCCCTTCGGCAAGCGCGGCGTCAGCTTGCGCTTGCGCCCAAGGGCCCGGCGATTCTGTTAGCACGCGGGGCTAGATTAGCCCCCTTTTTTGTACCCGGTTTTAAAAAGGAGTCGGACATGTTGGATCAAGATCTCAAAGAACAACTCAAGGGCGTATTTGCAGGACTGCAATCAAACATCACACTGGTCTATGACGAGTCCGCTCACGAAAATCAGAGCGACTTGACGGCGATGCTCGAAGGCCTCTCCGAAACCTCGCCTCATATCTTGGTTCGAAAATCTGGCAAAACTCTGCCGGCTCCGGCTTTTGAAATCTTCCGCACCCGTGATGGAAAAGAGGCCTCAACCGGCATTCGTTTCACCGGGATCCCAGGAGGACACGAGTTCACCTCGCTTGTGCTTGGCATCCTCAACGCCGACGGCAAGGGCAAGATGCCAGACGACGGCATGCAAGCTCGCATTCGTGCCGTGCGTGGCCCCGTGCGCATTAAAACTTTCATGTCGCTCACCTGCGAAAACTGCCCGGAAGTCGTTCAGGCCTTGAACCAAATGGCTCTCATTCACCCGGACTTCCAACACGAAGTCATCGACGGTGCTTACGCGCAAGACGAAATCGATCGTCTGGGCATTCAAGGTGTTCCAAGTGTTGTCGTCGGCGACAAAATGATTCACTCGGGCCGCATTCATTTCCTCGATCTGTTGACGAAGGTGGAAGAAACTTTCGGCGCGGACGCGGCAGCTGCAACCACGGCGCGTGATCTTGGCACCTTCGACGTGGTCGTTGTCGGCGGTGGACCCGCAGGTGTTTCGGCGGCGATTTACAGCGTCCGCAAAGGTCTTAAAACGGCCCTTCTCGCCGAACGCATGGGCGGCCAGGTCCAAGACACAAAAGGCATCGAAAACCTCGTGTCCGTCGTTTACACGGAAGGCCCCAAACTTGCCGAAGACATGGCCAAACACTTGGCTTCGTACCCCGTGACACTTTTCAATCAACGCCGAGTGAAGTCGATTTCCAAAGAGCGCGAGATCCAGCTCGAAGGTGGCGAGTTCCTTCGCGGCGAAGCGATCATCATCACCACCGGAGCCAAATG
>CAKQVW010000230.1 GCA_934277865.1 uncultured Pseudobdellovibrionaceae bacterium
GATGGTGATCCATGATCTTCAGCGAAGGTGTCGACTTAAGCGACATCATCGTCGAGAACGAATTTGTTTTGTACTTCACCAGGTACTCGCCTGGGATCTTTTCTTGAGCCGACGCGTTTGACGATGCGATCGCAATTGTCGAAACAATCGCTCCCATCATCAGTCGACTGGAGATTGATTGGAACACTGGAACCCTCCTTGGTGGTTACTTCGCTATCCGTGCATCTATAAAAAAACTGGGTCGTGGATTTCGGACATCCTGCTAAATCCCCGTCCCTGTTCCCACCACTCGTCCATGAGCGGTTCCGTTTTGGAACCTAACCGTAGATCGAGGTTACAGATTGCGCCCCAAAGCTCAAAGCAAGCCTTTTGGGAAGCAGCGCACTCTAGCTAATGGTCCAGCAGGTACCTCCTTGTTTTTTGATTTGCAGCGCGGCAGTTCGCGACGAAATCGCGATAAAGCGAAGCAGAGATTCCTGCTTCTGGACCGAGGTCTAGCTTGGTTGACGAAGAGTCAAGCGAGTTCCGACTCGCGGAAGAGCGGCAGCACGACTTCTGGACGGTCGAACATACGAACCGAACCAGACTTCAGCCACAAGACTTTGTCACAGCCGAGAACAGTCGTCAGGCGATGGGCGATGATGATCTGCGTGCGATCCGAGAAAAACTCTTCGGTCGCTTTCACCAAGACCTCTTCCGTTTGCGGATCGATCGAACTTGTCGCCTCATCCATCACGATGAGTGGTGCATCCTGCAGAAGGCAGCGGGCCATGCAGAGCAGTTGTCGCTCGCCGGCTGAGAGATTTTTTCCTTTTTCCTCGATGTGCGAGCTCAGACCATCGTTCAGTCTTCGAAACCAAGTATCGAGCTCCACACGTTCGAGTGCCTCAATCAGGACCGTGTCCGAATGTCTGCCTTGAAGATCCAAGTTCTCGCGCAAGGTGCCTCGGAATAGCGTTGGGTCTTGCGCAATGTAAGCAATCGAGCGGCGATAAACACCTAAGTCCGCGCCCTCACCTTGTCCGGCTTTTCCAGGGACTGCGGCCTGCTGCCCCTCGATACGAATCTCACCTTGGTCGATTGGATACAGACGGAACAACGCCTGTATCAGACTGGATTTTCCACTTCCCGTTCGACCGACGATTCCGACTTTTTCGCCCGGACGAATTTCAAAGCTGACATCGTTAAGAACCCACGGCAGCTCCGGAGAATAGCGAAATTTGAGATTCTTCACATGCACGGCAGCCGCTCGGCGAAGCGTGAGTTTTTCACGCGTCATCTGCGCTTCCTCATCTACCGAATATTGTGGATGACCAAGCTTGAACTGTGCCGATGCCGGGAGTTTAAGCCCAGGTTCGAGACTCTGGCGCAAGTACTCATCAAGACGCTCGACTCCTGTCATCGCTTCTTCAAACTGCGCCATCCATTCAAAGAACATCTGCACGCTACTTGCCGAGAGCATGATGAACGCAAAGGCGACACCGACCGCGCCAACAGACGCCTGCCCCGTCTCGACCAGCCACCAGCCAAGCGAACCCGTCGCCAACAACAAAAACGCCGTCAACCCACCCATCTGCAAAGAGAAAAAGATGAGGTACTTCTGCGTGCGCATACGACGACTGAGGTAGTCACTATTGAGAAGTTCAAAACGTCGCGAGAACTCCTTCACTCGATCGAAGATCCGAATCGAGGTTGCGCCTTGAGCGCTTTCCGCAAAATGTGCGATCGAAGGTGAACGCGAGCCCGAAAGCGCTCGACGCTCTCGCCGCAGAGTTGATTGATTCAGGCGATAAACCAGCCCCTGCAAAAGCGCCACAAACACAAAAAGCACGAGGAAGTACACATTCGCCGCGGCAATCAAAATCGTCATCGCCAGCAGGTCAAAGATGATGGCGAAGAATTCCGCTAGCGGACCTCCGAATAGTCGAAAGACATTGCCATAGTCGCTCGAGAACCGTGTGACGATACGCCCCACGGGCTGCGTATCGAAAAATGGCATCGACAAGCGCGAGGTGCGCAAAGTGACTTCGTCATAAAGTCGAGAGATCGCTTGCGCCGATAGCCTCGAAAACGCGACCCGATAGAGTGAAATAAAGAGGAAGCCCGAGACGGTCACGGTCGCAAGCAGCGTGATGAACTGGTCGTGTGTGTAGGCCTTAAGGAAATCAGGCCGAGCGGTCGGATCCGCCCACCAGCTAATCAAATTGGCATTGCCCAACATCAATAGTCGACCAATGAAACCCACGACCAACAAAGAAAGAATACGACCGCGAAACGGGAGGTAAGCATTGTAAACCGTGTTGAGCACATTGGGCGAGTATCGTCCCTTAAATTGCCGTTCTTCACCGATGAATTTTCTAGAAGTACCCGCGCTCATACCGGATCCTCCTCTTCATTAACAGGTGAGGCGTGCGCGTGAACGGCCGGCAAATCGCCGGTCGGCACGAGCTTGGGGGCCGACGAATCCTCCTGCCCTCCGGTGTCCATGCTGCTCACAAACTCTCGAAAATCGGCGTCGCGCGCCACCAGATCGTGGAATCGGCCTTGAGCATGAATGCGACCTCTCTTCATAAAAAGCACGCGGTCCACACGTTCGAGCACGGAAAGTCGATGAGTCACCATTAGCCGAGTCGTGCGCGCCCACTCGCCAAAAAGCAGAGTTTCAAACAGCAGCCGTTCGGTGTCGACATCCACGGCGCTTAAAGCGTCGTCCAACAGAACCACTGGGTGTTTGAGGTACGCCGCACGCGCCAACCCCACGCGCTGTTTCTGCCCTCCAGAAAGGTTCACGCCACGTTCGCCAAACTCGGTCGCAAGCCCATCGGGCACACCTTCATGATTGGGATCAAACTGCGCCGCGCGCAGAGCCTTCAACACTCCCGCATCGTATTCTGCACCGGCTCCATAACGAAACACCACGTTCTCACGCAGATTGGCGCTCATCACAAAACCATCTTGCGGCACGAAGCCAAAGTAGGGGCGTCGCGCTTCACGACTGGAGTCGGCCAGCTGAGTTTGGCCCACGAGAAGGCTCTTCAGCGAGGCGCCGGTTTCCCCAAGCAAACTCATCAGCAGCAAACTTTTTCCAGAGCCGACTTCGCCGACAATCGCCGTGAACTCGCCAGCCCGGATTTCAAAACTCACATTATCAAGAAGCTTCTTTTCACCCTGAGCTGTCTGCACCTTGAGATCGAGTCCTTCGACCACCACACTCTGCGCCGTCGAATCAATCGCGACCGAAGGCACCGACACGGACGATTGCTCTGACGTTCGAACTCGCGACTTCATGCGTGCATAGTCGATCAATGTGAAACCCAGCGATTCCTGGTGGCGGGCGAGAAAGGCTTCGACTCGCTTTATGGATGTCCAACCATCAAACGTGAAGGTGAAAATCCAGGGCACCTGTCGAAATGGCCTCGACAAAAAGACACCAAATATCCAGAGCAAGGCAAAATAGTCGCCTGGAGTTGCCGCCGCGCCCTTTACTTGGACCAATGTGATCACGGCGACGAGGTTCATGAAAAAATTGATTGAAGAGCCAAAGGCTCCCATCATCTGCCCATTGGTCACCATGCGCACGCGATTGACAGTTTCTTCTTCGCGCTTTGCAAAAATCTTTTTCTCAAAACTTTCCACCCACCCCAGAATACGAAGCAGGCGGATGTTTTGAATCCACTCGTTCACCAAGCCTGTGCGATCTGCCGCGAGTTTTTTGAAGCTCTGAAAGAACCTCGACTGGCGAACTGAGAGCGCGATGCTGATCGAGAGCACCACCACCATCACCAAGACCGTGATCCCAATAGGAATTCCACAGATCATCTGCACAGCAATCGGGGCGCAAACAAATGGGAACACGACTCCAGCACCTAGCGGGATCGTCTGATCCACCAAGGCCGTCGATCCGGGAACGTCTGTCGCATAAATTGAAACCGCCTCGCCCACTGTCTGCCCGAGCGTCTGATCTTGTCTCAGTGAGAGCGTCTTTTGATAGACAACCTCTCCTATGATCTCTTGTCGCTTCACGGCCTCTCGAATCCCTAACCAGCCGGTGAACGTGCCGATCCATTGAGTCAGAAGCATCGACACAAAGGCGGCGACCAAAAGCCAAATCGGGTGAAGCTGAAACAAGGCCGTCTCAAGAGAGGCCAGCAGCGTGTCTCCGTACTGTGTCTCTGGACGGACGTTTGTTAGGTAGTCGACAAAGACTTTCTGAAAAAAGGGAGCCGCGAGACCAGCGATCGCCGAAAACAGCGACAACACCACCATGACAACAAGCCATGGCCAGCGATGAGCGAGCATGAAAAACAGCGTTTGGTTTTTTCTCACGCGCTCCTCCCCTTTCAGACTTTCTCTCGTCTGACGAATTTCAAACTCGCAGAATTTATGCAGTAGCGAAGGCCGCCTGGGGGTGGACCGTCATCAAAAACATGCCCGAGGTGCGCCTTGCAGTTCCGACAGACCACCTCCACACGAATCATGCCGTGCGATTCATCCAAGCGATCTTCAACCTTCGAGTTCTCATCGGTTGCACGCTTGCCAAGTGCCATCGCGCTCACCCGTCGATCCGCGGGTTCTGTAAAGCTCGGCCACCCACAGTGCGACTCGAACTTGGCGCCCGAATCAAAAAGGACTTCGCCGCAAACCACGCAGGCATACTGGCCATCTTCAAAATGATTCCAGTACTCACCAGTGAAGGCGCGTTCGGTGCCAGCTTCTTGAGTCACTCGGTATTGTTCGGGTGTGAGGCGCTTGCGTAGGTCGTGGTTCATGAGCCTCACGATATTGCCCCTTTTTGGCGCCTCTGCAAAGCAGTTGAGCACGCGGCTGCTCGCGTTATCCCGCGCAAACGGCGGTTTAGCCCCCGCCAGCATGTGCCGGCTAATTGCCGGAAGTTTGCATAGGTAAGCATAGGTAAGCATGGGTAAGCATGGGTAAACAGAAGGGATCGGGAGCGTTATGAAATCAAAATTCTCTCAACTGGGTGCAACGTCAGGATCTGCGGCTAATTCGATCTTGCCGTCGGTCTTGCTGTCGAAATCTTGGACAGCGATTGGGCTGACGGCGCTTGCATCCCTCCTTCTGCTGGGTAATGCGGCATG
>CAKQVW010000231.1 GCA_934277865.1 uncultured Pseudobdellovibrionaceae bacterium
TCATCTAGCGAGTCGATGTGATGGCGATGAACACCCAGCGACAGAGACCGCCGGAGAGCTCGCGCCTCTTTTGCACATCCAGAAAACTGCACTTGGTTCGCGTTCAATAGAGAGCAAGCCATTCTCAATTCACGCTCGCTTGACACGTCAATGCCCCAACCCATGCTGACCAGTAGTCGGCAGATCTCCGTGTTTGGGTTTGTCTTCATAGAGAAAAAGAAGTCCGTTTTGCATTTCACGAGCGTGTTGAGCGCGGAACGAATTTTTCTAGAGTTATCTTGTAAGATATCTTCACGATAAATGAAAAAGGGTCGGCCCTCGCCACCTTCCGCCGCTTGAATGGCTATTCGTTTCCAGATTTCAGGATCACTCTGCTGCATGCTCTGCCTCGGCTCTGTCCGTGAATTTCAATTCTGTCCATTCGCAAACGGCACGGGTACCAACACCGCTTTCAAGCGCGCCCCCACAAGATAAAATCGTCGCAGAAGGCCGCTCACGCCGAAATTCCATCTCCGATTGAAATGGAGATCGTGCACATCGCACCCTCTCAATTGACCAATTTCTCTGCTCACAGCCCAGCGCTTTCACTGCCGCAGTAAGAAAATGACCTTTTGTCATTCGAACGTTGAGATCTGTGACATCATATAGGCTTCCGGATTCGTCTAGTATGGAATCAAAACCAAAGGGACCCAACCAACCCTTTTTGAAAAGGAATTCTGCAAGCACACGGGCCACCTCCAGCAAACGTGACCTCAGCTTGAACTCACTTGGATGCAAACTCCGATGCAAACGAGAGAGTCGCGCCTTGTCGTACTCGACCTCGAGCAGTGAGACGTTCATATTGTTTTCGCTGGCTCCAGAATGGTTGGGCCATACGACAGCCGAATACTCGCGTCTCACCGCGACTCGTCTTTGCATCAGCCACGTCGCATTTTTTAAACTCTCATCTTCTCGTAAAGCGCGCCCCAAAAGTCGCCGTGCTCCGTCGTCCATCGTAAGAACACCGGATCCACCGGAACTGAAATCCGACTTAAAAACATAGTCCTTAGAGAAATCAGGATTCAAAATCTCGTTCGTCTGCACGACCCTCGAGGGCGGAATCTCAAGACTCAATTGCGCGGCCACTCGTGGCAAAAAGGTCTTTGCGTTTAGCTCTTTTGACAAAGAAAAAAAATCGAAGCCGCTTGCCGACATGTTGTCGAGCTTCGTCCATCCGGCCGGGTACACTTCAATTTTGCGGGGCTTCAAAAGCTCCCTCAGCTTTTCCTCGGCAAGTCCCCAACCAGCGCATTCCACCGAAGTGATTTGTGGAAGTCGGTTCAGCGCAGTTGCCAACTCGGCCGCAAAGGCATCGGCATGCCCTGGGTGGGAATCTATTTTCACGACATTCGGAAGCCGAAGTCCCCGCTCCGAAGCGAGGCTACGAACCATCTCCGGCAGTTCGTACGGCAGAACAATAAATTCGATCACACCAACAGTTGCGTTTGCCAACAGCCAGACACCCATCTCTTCCGTCAGCCGCGATAAGAACATCCCTTGGGCAGGATGCGCCGGAAAAATGGCCCCGAGAGGATGAGGATCTAGATGTGTCTGATCCGTCAGCAAATTTGGCAACAACAGCCGACTCATAGGAAAAGCCCTTCAACCTGAATTCGCCCCGAGGCAAGTTTTTGGACAAGCGGTAGGCCGTGAGATCGTGACGGCTCGAATCCCCAGGCGAAGAGGTCACGCGCAAAAGTAGTGACCTTCAAGCCTTCAGACCGAACTGACTCAAGAGTCGCCGCAGGCAGATCACGAATCGCGAGAAAGTCATAACCGCAGTTGTTGGCAAATTGCAGAAGCTGATGGACGACCTCCTGCAACTCAACGCTATCCACGGAGTAACTTCCCTCTGTGAAGGTTCCGATGAGATACTTCACCTCGTCGTTCTCTGCCACTCCAGATAGAAGCCTTTGAGCTCGTTTGTTCCAACGCATCTTGCGGGTCGAACGGAAGTCACAGAGAAATCCCGAAATGCCGACTTTCGAATCACAAAACTGAGAGAAAGATTCCGTGGCATTTTCAATTGCGGACAGATGACGCTCGTTCCATCTTCCAATCGGAATGATAAAATTTGGAACGTCGCTTGGGACTTTGATATTTCGGCTCACGGCAAAAGACGACGCCGGCTTGCCAGCGGCCTGCTGCCGGCACGCGAATTCCGCCAAAACAGACTGCCCCAAACTGCATCCCCAAACCTTGGTCTTTTTAACGAATCTCCTTACAAGGATCTTCCCAAGGTCTGGCCGATGCGAAAGCCCATAAAAAATCGATTTCTCTCTGAGACTTTCAGACATTTCGGAAAACACGATCTTATGTCGGAAATCGAGAAGCCCCAATAGCACTCCGATCTGCCGATGAGCAGGGCTTACACAGAGATCTGTATCGTAGATAAACTGGAACTCTTCTCCATCAACACCTGTCGCGGCAAAATGGGGAACGAGCACAGAACTGGCTACCAAGTGATCTCCGGACCAAGCACCGAAAAGCCGCGCAGGCTGACTCCCCCAACCCTCATAGAGCTTCATTGGTTCCGGACTTCGATCCTGCCACATCAACCCTCCAGCAACCGAAGCCTCTCGCCACAGTCTTAGGATTTGATCCGAATACAACGCAGGGTTGATTTCCTCGAATCGATACGAGTCACTCGTCATCAAACCCCTCATCTGGAACTCGGATGTAGCGGTTCTCCATCGCTATAGTCCGAAACTCTCCACTCGCTTCGACAAAGCATTCCATGGCTGACTCAAGCCCCAGAAACTCGCCAGACGCTGCCGTCGGCCCATAGGCCCCCGCTGGGAAAATCACTATGCGGTCACCAACTTGAACAGATGGCATTGCCGTTTCCTTGGATGGAAGAAAAAGTTTGTCGTTCCAGGTTCCCAAACTACCGAAGACCTCCGTAGGTAAATCGGCGCGCGCATCCGTCGAACCTCGGTCTGAATTCACCCACCCTTCACCTGGTCGCCAGACACGAACTCGATGCCCCCGATTGGAAAAAATAGGCGAGGTCAGGTTCGATGCCAGATGCTGTAGCCCCCCGTTGACAATGACAAGACGTTGTTCAGATCGGTCTTTAACCGCAATCACCGAAACCACGTAGATACCTGCGGCATGAACAATGGCGCGACCGCCTTCCCACGAAATTTGAAGTTTCTGTCCAGATCTCTCAGATCGCTGAATTACATCTTCCAGCCGTTTTACACTTTCAAAGTTCTCATCCAGAATGTGCACACTCGGAAGGCCGGCTCCAATGAATAGCCGTGTCTCAGCAAATGCCTCTTTGTGCCTAGCAAAAATATCCTGTGAGACGCTGAGAGCCTCTTCGAATTTGGCCACTTCGAAGCTCTCTCGTCCCAGATAAAAATGTAGACCGATCAACGCAGGCTTTTTGCCGACGTGGTGTTGAAAACGTTCGACGGCTCGATCGATTCCTCCGGAATCAAATCCGAGTTTCGCAAGACCAACACTCTTAATGGCCTGTCGTAAGGCGATCTTGCCCGGCTGGTCCTTTAGAGCCAGCACCTCTTCAAGCTCATCCAAGCTATCGATGTGCACCACATCGACATCTCTGATAATATTCAACCACCGCTTCGTTTTTGCCGGTCCGGATGCCGTGAGTCGCACGTCTCCGCAGATACGGCGCACCAGCTGATGCTCGCCAAAAGATGAAACATCAAAACCATCCACCTGACGTGAGAGCGAGCGGAGCACATCCAGGTTGGGGTTTGACTTCACTGAGAACAGAATTTGATTTGAACCTTGATGGCGAGATAGGACCGCTCGCAATTTGTTTAAATTCGCCAATAACGCGGTCTCAGAATAGAAAAAGATCGGGTGATCAGCGTCTAAAAGTTTTTGGGGAACTTTAAAGTCTTGATCGATCGAAACAAGCTTAGGCTTCTCCGCAGAAAATCCTGGCTCATGCGAAGACGACAATAAATGCTCCGTACTTCTGATTCTCTTGCCGTTGGAATCCATTCCCGATCCAGCTAAAACATGAAACTGTTTTGGAAGAAGGTTGGCAGGCAAGATCTGACGAAGTGATTCCATTCCCGACTCCAACTCGACACGAGATAGCGGCCGGTACGAAAAGAGCGACAACTGTAGTCCGGACTTGTCTATGGCTATCGTGACCGGAACGCGCGCTGCCGAAGTAAACGCCTGCTCGAGATCCAGGAGATTTACTCTCTGTCCGCGAACTTTAAAAGTTTCATTCAATCTTCCCGCCCAAACTAGGTTTCCCTTTTGATCGGTGCGGACCCGGTCTCCCGTGTGATAAAAGCCATCTTTTACGTCTCCACCGGAGAGGCAGACCTGAGGACCACGAATGTGCAGTTCTCCATTCACGGAAATCTTAGCTTCATGATTTGAGAAAACCCTGCCTATCGGAACAGAGCCTGTTAATTTTTTGTCGAAGTCGATCGAGGGAACCTCATAGCTCGCGATCCAAACGGTTGTTTCAGTGGGGCCATAGAAGTTCGACACCGACGTATGGGGTGCGAGTGCTCTCCATGCCTCAATCAAATCCCAGCTAAGCGCTTCGCCAGTAAAAATCGTCTGGCGCAGGTTCGTGCATGAGCCCACTGCCTGCTTCGCTCGCATAAGGGCCAGCCGAGCAAAGGAGGGCGTTGTCGACAAAACCGAAATTCCCTCATCGCAAATCAACGTCGGTAAGCTAGGAGCTTCGTCTTCAAAAACCGGAACTAATGTGGCTCCCTGTAAAGTAGCAGCAAAAATATCAGCAAAATAGGGATCAAACCAAGGCGAAAAGACCTGAGAAACTTTGGTGCCGACACTCAAAGGAACCCGCGCTAAGAGATTAGCGATAAATGAACGCGCGGCTAGCCAAGGAATCGCAACCGGCTTTGATGGGCCTGTCGTGCCCGTCGTGAAGTACACCCAGGCCAACTCATCATCGTCACGATCGCAAGGAACACGAACGTGCGCCTTGGGCGGTTCGAAGCTTCGAACAAAATTCTGAAGTCCAAGTTCCCCTGCCCTCACACAAATTGTCTC
>CAKQVW010000232.1 GCA_934277865.1 uncultured Pseudobdellovibrionaceae bacterium
TCGCATTCACGGAGACTGCCACAAAGGCAACTTGCTGCTTCAGGATCTCGTGCTGAAAGACTCCACTCGAGAGAAGCAGTTTTACTTTGTGGACTTCGATGACTGTTGCAATGGCCCGCCCGTTCAGGACTTTTTTATGCTTCTCTCGGGTGCGAGTGACGTTGACCAGCAGGCGCAAGAAGAACTCGAGCAGTTGCTGACGGGTTACGATGAATTGCGCGCAGTGCCCGACAACCTGTACCTGATAGAAGCGCTTAGGGGATTAAGAATAATTCATTATGCCGGCTGGATTGCCGCCAGGTGGGACGACCCGTTTTTCCCCAGCCTTTTCCCCGATTTCCACAGCTACAACTGGTGGGCGGATGAATGCCTAAGGCTCGAACAGATTGCAGCTGGCATCTAAAACCCAGGGAATCTCAACGAAGTCTGAACATAGCTGCGATGCGCAAGCAGGTAAACCGGCCAAAGTTATCCACCGCTCGCGACTTTGCACGCGCCCTTTTTTTGCGCATTCGCCTAGCAAAGATCCCCTCATGATGCATCGCCCCTTTCCATCGTTCCTAGGTACCTCTCGACGCCGAAAATGTGTACTCTCCGAGCCTTTGCGGCCGGGTCCCGCACAATCAAGCACCGCTAACCCCGCCAGGTCCGAAAGGAAGCAACGGTACCGGAAGCAAGATGTGATGTGGGGTGCCCGGTCACCATTTTTTTCATACAAAGATTCAGGCGTAAGGAACACGAGCCCTTAGGAAACAAAGACCGATGTCGCAAGAATCGCAGCATTCACAATATCAGGTCATCGCTCGCAAGTGGCGCCCACAGTCCTTCCAAGATCTGGTCGGACAAGATCACATCTCGACAACACTTCTAAACGCCGTTCGCGGCGACCGACTCCCGCAAGCTCTGCTTTTCACTGGTGTTCGTGGAACAGGGAAAACCTCCACCGCGCGTATCTTAGCAAAGTCACTCCGCTGCCCGAACGTGAAAGATTATGTTCCATGCGGAGTCTGTCGGGACTGCGAAGACATCGCCACCTCACGCGCGGTCGACGTGGTGGAAATCGACGGAGCTTCGAACAACGGTGTCGATGCCATTCGCGAACTCCGCGAGAGCGTCGGCTACATGCCGTCTTCCGGTAAATACAAAGTCTACATCATCGACGAAGTGCACATGCTCTCAACCGCGGCGTTCAACGCTCTTCTCAAAACTTTGGAAGAGCCGCCTGCGCACGTGGTGTTCATCCTGGCGACGACGGAATCACAAAAGATCCCGAACACGATCCTCTCGCGCTGCCAACGTTTTGATTTTCGCCGGATCCCATCGCGCCAAATTGCCGATCAACTGATGAAGATCTGCACAGCGGAAGGTGTTCAGGTTTCACCCGAAGCCGTCTGGGCCATCGCACGACAAGCCGACGGCTCGATGCGCGATAGCCAAAGCCTTCTCGATCAAGTGATCACTTTTTCGAATAAAGAGATCACGCTTGAAAAGGTGATCGAGGTTTTGGGTCTCACCGATCGTCAGCTTGTCATCGATGGCGTCACAGCTTTGGTTCGTCGCGACTCGGGCTTGGCGCTAGGCCTCATTGAAAAAGTGCATCGCACGGGTGTGGACCCCAAAATCTTCGCGCAAGATCTTCTGGAAGAGGTTCGGAACACGCTGATGGTGCGCCTCTGCGCAGACGACCCAGCTCGTGTTGTGGATCTCTCGGATAGTGAGATCCAAGCCCTCTCGGCCCTCGCGCAGGAAACCACCGAAGAAGATCTGCACGCCCTGTTTGATATGATGCTGAAAGGGGTTTCTGACCTCTTGCGCGCGTCAGACCCTCGTCTGGTTCTCGAGATGGTGGTGCTGCGAGTGGCTTCTTCGCCCTCGATGACGTCGCTTCGTGCCCTGTTCACAGGCGCTCCGGTCGCACTCAATTCGAACCCCAGTCCTTCGCGAGCAACCGTGGCTGCGGCTCCCGCTGCGGCACCGGCTCCAGCACCGGTTTCGACTTCGGCCGCAAGTCCGGCGACGCCACCAGATGCTGGTGATCCCTCGTCAAAATACACCGTGGACTCCTTCACGCGCGCGGTGAAACCGGGCGCTGCAAAAGTTTATGGTCAGCGCCAAGGCGAGCCCATTGCCACCGACTCCAACCCGGGAGGCGCACGCACCGTCGTGACCGCTCTTCCTCCGGAGTCGCCAAAGGCCTCAAACGCTGACGGCGCCGAACATGGCGCCACGGACGACGCTCCGAAATCCAACGACCCATGGCAGCTTTTTGTCTATCGCGTGCGCAAGTCCAACGGACTCTTGGGCGCGATGCTCGAGAACACGCACATTTTGGAGAAGACCGAAACGCAACTGACGCTTGGAGTTCCAAAGCGTGTCGGATTTGTGCTCGACAAACTGCGCGATTCAGAAAATGTGAAACGAATCGAGCAATTCATCGAGACATTCTGGGAAAAGCGTCTGAAAGTAGAGATCAGGCTAGCGGACGGACAATCCGAGGCGCTCACGCCAAAGGCGAAAGAGGAACAAGCTCGCACCGCGCGAAAACAGTCCATCGAGGCGGCGGTCGAGCAGAACCCTCTTGTCCGAACAGCCAAAAATGTTTTTAAAACTCAAGTGAAGGCAATTCGAGATTTAGACAAACCTTCGAAGGGGTAGATTTATGAAAGGCCGTGGAGGATTCGGCGGTGGCGGCATGGCAGGCATCATGCGCCAAGCGAATCAGATGCAAGCGAAGATCAAAAAACTTCAAGAAGAGCTCGCCGAACGCACGCACGAAGGCACAGCTGGCGGCGGAGCCGTGACCGCTGTGTTCAAGGGCGAAAACAAACTGCAGAGTCTCACGATTTCCCCTGACGCCATGAAGGCGGGTGACGCCGAAATGTTGCAAGACATGGTTGTTGCTGCGGTGAACGACGCGCTCAAGAAAGCCAAAGACACACAAGCCGCCGAAATGGAAAAGATCACGGGCGGTCTTGGACTCTCTGGGATGTTCTGATGCTTCGAATTGCGGCTCTCGAAAAATTGGTGCACCAGCTGAACCGACTTCCCGGCATTGGACCGAAGACGGCTCAGCGTCTGGCGTATCAAATTCTTCGCGAGCCGGAACTCTCGACAGGCCTGCAAGAAGCTCTGGTCGCCGTTCGCGAGACCGTGCACCTCTGCGAGAGATGTTTTTCCTACACCGATGAGCCGACCGTCTGTCGGTACTGCGCCGACACGTCTCGCAAAGATGACGTGATCTGTGTCGTCGAAGAACCCAGTGACATTGTGCGAGTCGAAAGCTCCGGCGCGTTTCGCGGTCGCTACCATGTGCTTCATGGCGCGATCTCACCGCTAGATGGTGTCGGGCCAGATGATCTCAAAATTCGTGAGCTCTTAAGCCGTATCGAAGAATCGCAAGGCTCAGCTCCTATCACAGAGGTGATCTTGGCGTTGGACCCAGACTTAGAGGGCGACACGACGGTGCTTTATCTGGCAAAGATATTAACTGAGCGCGGGCTGAAGGCGACTCGAATCGCCAGCGGTGTTCCGCTTGGCAGTGATATTGACTACGTAGACGACCGTACGCTTGGTCGTGCTTTGGAAAACCGGGTTGAACTGTAATGGCATTTATCAATAAAGAAGCCGGCGAAATTCACTGCAAACTTGTCTATTACGGACCTTCGCTTGGCGGCAAAACCACCAACGTGCAATGGGTCTACAATCGGACCACCGGCCAAGATCAAACTCAGATGCAGGCGTTCAACGCCAACCCCGAGCGCACGCTGTTTTTTGACTTCCTGCCGATGGATGTCGGTCAGATCCGTGGTCTCAAAACTCGGTTTCATCTCTACACGGTTCCTGGGCAAGTCGTTTACGATTCGTCCCGCAAGCTCATCATGAAAGGTCTCGACGGCGTCGTGTTCGTTGCGGACTCGCAAATCGAGCGCATGGAAGAAAACCTCAAGGCCATGCAGAACCTCGAAAAAAATCTCGAACAGCAGGGCTACGACATCCGGCGTATCCCTCTCGTGATTCAGTACAACAAGCGGGATCTTCCGAACGTCACACCGATAGCAGAAATGCGGGCGGCGCTGAATCGCTATAACGCTCCGGATTTCGAAGCCGTTGCCAGCAGCGGCAAGGGTGTGATGGACACTCTAAAGACTATTTCGAAAACCATTGTGACGACTTTAAAAGGTGGCGAGATTTGAAGATTCCGGTCGAACTCACGAAGCATCCCAAAACACTTCCTCCCGCAAAGGAGTTCGGCTTCGGTCGGTTTTTCTCGGACCACATGGCAATCGTTGAGTACTCGGTGGACGGAGCGGGACCAGCGCGCTCTTGGAAGAATCCAAAGATCATGCCCTACGGCCCAATCCCACTTGATCCCGGCGCGGCCGTGCTTCACTACGGTCAGGAACTTTTCGAGGGCCTGAAGGCGTATCGCGGTGACGACGGCAGCGTTCGACTGTTCCGCCCGGAGATGAACTGGAAACGTATGCAAGCAGGCGCCGCGCGCATCTGTATGCAGGCACCGCCACTCGAACTCTTCATCGATATGCTGAAGAGCTTTTGCCGGACCGAAGATCGCTGGATTCCAAAAGAACCGAAGTGTGCGTTTTACCTTCGCCCCACGTTGATCGGAACCGAGCCCTTTTTGGGCGTACGCCCTTCCAACGATTACCTCTTCTACATCATCGGCTCACCTGTTGGGTCGTACTACGGCGAAGGTTCGGACACCGTGAAGATTAAAGTCGAAACCGAGTTTGTGCGCGCAGCGCCTGGCGGAATCGGCGAAGCGAAAACCGGCGGCAATTACGCGGCAAGTTTGCGCGCAGCGCTTGAGGCGAAACAAGAAGGTTTCGCACAAGTGTTGTGGTTGGACGCGACCCACAAAAAGTACATTGAAGAAGTCGGAACAATGAACGTCTTCTTCAAAATGAACGGCAAGCTTGTAACACCTCCCCTGGATGGAACCATTCTGCCTGGTGTGACCCGCGATTCAGTCTTGCGGTTACTTGAAGAAATGGGAACACCTGCGG
>CAKQVW010000233.1 GCA_934277865.1 uncultured Pseudobdellovibrionaceae bacterium
GTGCACCACTTGCTATCGATCTGCCATCCAAGTCCGAGCTCCTAAAATCGCGCGCCGAACTGGGAAGCCCCGATCTTCGACTTTTTGCGCGCGGCTGGAGAATTCAACTTAACGAGTCTGAGGCAAGACGCATTCGCGAAGGTTACGTGATATTGAAAGAATCCGAACTCAGAGGAATTCGAGTCGCTCCAGACCTTGAAGCGCGTGTGCAAGCCAATTCCACAAGCTACGTCTTTGAGATCTCAAAGGACCTGGCTTTCTCAAACCCAGAACGTGTTCGCCCAACTTCGCGAGGTGAACTTCTTCCTCCCGCACTCCCACTGGGTGTGATCTACACTCGCCTGAGAGAAATCGACGCCGATGGACAGTTTGGAGCACATGGTCCCGCCTCACGAATCTCGACTTTCTTGCCAGCACCTATCGCTCTGCCAACTCGCCAAACCGCAACTGAGATTCGACTCTCTTGGAGTCTTCCGATTGATGTCGCAGGATTTGAGCTCAAAATTTCTGACTCTCCCAATTTCCCGGCGGAGACGACAACAGTTCATCGCACTACGGCACGAAACAAGGTCATTCCAAAGCCGGCAGCAGCCGCGACATCCAAGATCTACTGGAACGTGACCGCCCTGCACGAAACCGGCGGGCCGGTATCAGCGCCGTCTGCGACAACCGAAGTTTTCATCGAACGTGCAGCACCAGTGCGACGGATGGCCGAACCAAAAGAGAAACCGCGTTCAATAGATGAAATTCGGCGCTCAATAGCGGCCATCAACCCGTCGCTCGTTGAACTCGTTGAACCAAATGAAGATGCCGTGATCGTAGGTGGAGCGACCGCAACCAAATATGGCCGTCTCACTTGGAAGGATATCGATCCGATAAAAGGAAAAGCAGCTGCCGCCTACATCGTTGAAATTGCGACGGACCGTGACTTTGTCCAAGTTGTAGAACGTGGTACCACATCCAGCCTCAGTTACAAATTGGAAGGCGACCTTCCAGAAGGCTCTTTATTTTGGCGCGTGCGAAAGAAAGCATACAAAGACTGGAGCCCCTCACGACGTTTGGAACTCATCTACGAATAGTCCCATTTTCGGAGATCCCAAGTCGTGACAATTGACGTTGCTAGCGTCGCCGCTTCAAGCCTGAGCCAGATCCCACACGTAACTCTGCTCTTTTTATTTGTGGGCGCCTTTGCCGCCGGCCTGATCGACGCTATCGTTGGTGGCGGCGGGCTGATTTCGGTGCCACTGTTTCTTCTCGCACTTGGCCCAAACGCCAGCGCCATCGGCACCAACAAAGTGACCGCCGTCGCCGCACAGTTGGCTGCCTTTGCTGTGTATTACACGAACCGGCAAGTGGATGCCGATCGCGCTCAAAGCTACTTCCTCTTCACCGCAATCGGCGCAATTCTTGGCGCCTGGCTAGCGCCAAAACTCCCAGCCGTGTTCTTTCAATATTTTCTGATTGTGGTGGCGCCTTTTGTTTTACTGATGGTTTTTAACAAAAGCGCCTGGCAACGTTCGCCCGATTCCCCGATACGGCCACGACTCGCGCTTGCCGGAACTTTCGCCGCCGGACTCTATGACGGAGTCGCAGGCCCAGGTGGCGGAACGCTGATGTTCCTTTCTCTTTACCTCTTAGGTGGACTGCCGGCATCACTCGCGATGGGAACGGGCAAGCTTGCCAATCTCGGATCGGCTTCAACCAGTCTGGTGACGTTCGCAGCACAAGGTGAGGTGCATTGGTCACTTGGAATCGTCGCGGCTGTTCCAATTGCTGCGGGAGCCTGGTTGGGCGCTCGCTTTGTCACCAAGCTTCAGAACGGACAATCTTTGGAAGAGCGTGCACGCAAAATCGCGAGATACGCGCTGGTTGTTGTTTCAACCCTGCTGATTGGGCGCTGGGTATGGGCCGCTCTGTAGGGGTTGGGCTCTCTAGGAGTTGCTTTTCTAGCTACTCGGTCTTTTCCATGCTCGGCGCAGGAACCGGAGTCGCAGAAACTGGCGCCTCCTTCATCATCGACGGGCCTTCGCCTTCTGTCGAATGCGTCGCCGAATGCGTTGGCGCCTCTTGGACAACCGGGTGCAGCGGCACTCCTGCATACGCATTCGAGTCGATTCCCATTTCCTGAGCAGCTCGGCTTGTGCAATCGGCCATCGACAGCAATCGCGCATTGAAGTACGTCCCGGCTTGTTTCAGGTTCCAAGGGGGATGTGGGTAGTACTTGGCCTTCACACAAAGCCCCGCCTTCGCAATGGCCCACTGACCGTCTTCACTCGTGGCGGTCACCATCTCCCCGTTTGGCTGACGAATTGAGACCGAAAACATGTGAAGCTGACTCTCTGTCAGTGTCCGAGATCCACCGATCATCGCGGTGACACCCGTGACACGCGCGACATTGTCGATTCGCCCAACGACCGTGCGGGAAAAGATATAGCTGTAGTACTGAAAGACTCCGTACAAAAGCCCAACAAGTAGGAGGGTCACCAAGGTCTTTTTAAGAAACGAAGAAAGCATTTGCATGGGGCAATATCACCCCATTTTCGGCGTAAGCTCAAGTCGATGATGCCGATGACTGCAGCCTTCTCCACCATCTGCACCACCACAGCCGATCAGATGACGGTTTAAGAGGTGTGCACGAATAAAAAGCGCTCCGCCAATCATGGTGAGCGAAATCTCAAAGAAGGCCGACACCTCGTGAGGTCCATGTGAAGCCATCGCCAGCCAAAACTGCCCAGCCGTTTCGGCCACATGCGCATGATGATGCCCATCTCCAAGCAATGCGATGAGGACACCTGCCGAAAGAAACAACAGCCCCCATGCCGAGAGCCACCAAACACGAACATCGCGGTGGCGTTTCCAACCTGGTAAAAATGCAAGCAGCGCGACCAGCGGAACGACGAGCAAAAACACCTGATGCCAAGCAGCGCCCATCAAAAACTCGTGCCCCTGATGCGACAAAAACGGGACACCCAACAAGACTAGCGGCGTCAGGACACAATGGAACATGCAAACGATGGAAAGCGTGATCCCAAGACGATCGCGCCAACCTTCTACCCACTTTGTGCTCATGATCCGGCTCATCCCGCCGTTATGGCCCGAAGATCCTGAGATTGCAAGAAATTGCAAATGATCCGCAATAAAGAAACGCTTCCCTTTGGACGGGATTTCGACTGCAATTGAGCTGAAGGAAATGAAACATGCTGAGTTCTTTTGAAGACTTGCGCCCGCGCTCAACCACCGCTCTCCTTTTCGTTCTGATAGGACTTGACCTGCATAGCACGTCAAGCCTCGCATCAGCCGAATCCACGCCGGCCACACCTCCGACTGCGGCCTCCGCGTCGGCCGACGAAAAAAAACTCTGTGTTGAGCTCCTTCACCTCACCACTCGAAAAGAAAATCAGAGCAAATTTGAGCCGTTTTGCGAACGTGTCTCCCGACTCCCAAAATGCATGAGCAAAGAGGGGCGTCCCATTTTTCATGTTCAAAAAGACGCCCGTTCAGCAAAAGGAAAACGCATTCTGGTGCTCGGCCTCATTCACGGCGACGAGCCACTGGCAGGAGAGATGACCATCGACTGGGCCGATCGTCTCGCTGCACTTGAAAACAATCGCAGCACGTGGCGAATCGTTCCGATGTTAAATCCCGACGGCCTGCTACGCAAAACTCGCATGAATGCATCGGGCGTTGATCTCAATCGCAATTTCCCAACACGTGACTGGAACGAAGAGGCGATGGCGTACTGGGAAAGATCTGCAAAAAAAGACCCGCGACGTTTTCCAGGAGATGGCCCCGCAAGCGAACCAGAAACCAAGTGTGTAATTGCCCACATCAAAGACTTCAAACCAGAGTTCATCATCTCCAATCACACGCCCTACCGCGTGCTTGATTTCGACGGCCCCAAAATGCCGTTTCCGAAATACAAAGACTTACCATGGAGAGCGCTGGGAAATTTCCCCGGGAGCCTTGGTCGCTACATGTGGAAGGATAATCAGATTCCGGTTTTGACGGTGGAACTCGGAAATCAAATGGTCGACTCTCACCTGCTGCAAGATATCATCGGCGGCTTGGCGATCGACGCCGTTCGGCGCTCCGGTGAGAAAAAATCCGAACTTTACGACTTGCTGTAAAGAGAGTCGGCACTGCCAGCGACTCACGACAGGCGACTAGTTGAGAAACGGATCGGGGTCTTCGTCGTCGGCAATGGGATTCCAGTCAGGCAGCGGATCCTCCCACTGATTCCAGACGGCCGGCCCCTGCTCGAACTCTTCATCCGTCAGGAGAGCACGTTTTAGCTGACGTCGAATTTCCAACTCCTGAAGATCCAACCCAATGACAGCAAACTCTTGCTGGCGATCGCCGTAGGGCGGAATCCAGTCGGCCATGATCTCGTCACGCTCCATTGGGTCGTCCGGCCACTCTTTCATCGGTGTCGCCGCCCACCACGCTCCGGAATTGGCCATCAGGGCCGCTCCTCCCGCTTGCAGCAGATGCCCCGCTTCGTCGTTTCGGGTGGCAGCCCAAATCAGCCCACGAGCCCGAATCACGTTCTGCGACGAAAGATACTCGAGGACCTCGAGAAATCGGGCAGGATGAAACGGGCGCCTCGCACGAAATGCAAATCCAGTAAGCCCAACACCTCGATTGGATTGCGGATGTGTGCCCGCAATCAGCTGCAGCCAGCCGGCTCCCATCAACATCGCTTCCAAATCAAAATTTGGAAACTGCGTGCTTTCCGAGATGTCCTCCAACGGCAAAATTTGAGCGCGAGGGCTTAGCCACTCAATCACGTTCCACACCTTGTCCTTGAGGTCACTTTCCAAACCCTGCGAACGAGCAAGCACCACCACATCCGCTGTTTCGATTTGCTCCACAACAAGGTCGGCGTTTGTGAGGTCATCAAACTCGTCAAGTTGCCGACCTAATTCAACAAGCGGCTTTGGCTGAGACAGAATGGACATCATCGCGGATGCATCAATAGCAGC
>CAKQVW010000234.1 GCA_934277865.1 uncultured Pseudobdellovibrionaceae bacterium
GGGCCATGAAGGAGCTCGACACCTATCCTGACTTTATCACCATCGATGGCGCCGAAGGTGGAACCGGCGCAGCACCTCTCGAGTTCACAAACTCGCTTGGCATGCCATGGGTCGACGGACTGACGATCGCACGCGATCTGTTGGATCACTTCGATATCAAAAAACACGTGCGCCTGATCACGTCCGGAAAAGTTGTCACGGGCTTTCACCTGATGAAAGCGCTTGCGCTTGGGGCTGATGCCGTCAACTCGGCTCGAGGCATGATGCTCGCGCTTGGCTGCATCCAAGCAAGACGCTGCAACACCAACCACTGCCCCGCCGGCGTTGCCACCAACAATCCGAATCTCACCGTCGGTCTCGTGGTCGAGGACAAACGACAGCGAGTTGCAAACTTCCACGAAAACACGATCCGAGCGTTCGCGGAAATTCTTGGGGCCTGCGGACTTGAAAGTCCACACCAACTGAGCCGTCGACACATTTTGCGTCGAGGCGAAACCGGTGCCGTGCACTCGTACGCCGAACTCTATCCTTCGCGGGCCGCAGAGTTTGCTTCAGCTCCGAGTCTGTTCTAACGTCGACCGTAGACGGATGCGAAACTACAATCATCTTTACTATTTTTATGTGGTGGCCAAGCTGGGCGGTGTGACTCTCGCCGCCCGCCAGCTCAACACCTCACAAAGCAGTCTCAGCACCCAGTTAAAAACCCTCGAAGCCCATCTCGACCTCACGCTGTTCACCCGTGAAGGCCGTGGTCTGACTCTAACCACGGACGGTCAGGCCATTTTCAAAATTTGTCGGAAGATGTTTGAGACCGCCACTGAGCTCGATCACTACCTCTCTGGTCGAGAGCATCTGGGCCACACGACATTTTCTATTGGTGTCTCTCCCGATATCGAACGGCCCTTTGTCACCGACATCGTCAGTCGAACAATCAGTCAATTCCTGAAGGACAATGACACTGGTCGCCCTGTCATCACGCAGGTGTCATTTCCTTTTGAAAAGCTGGTGGCTAGACTTGAAATGGGCGATCTTGACGCCATCATTACGTCACAACCCCCACATCAGCCATCGATCAAAACGCTGTCGGAGATCCGCCTTCCCGTGAAGGGCGTGATGAGCCCGAAGCTTCACCGCAGTTTCAAAACCGTCCTCAACGATGACCGAGTGGGACTCGTGATTGCAGCTCAGGACTTGCGTTTGCGCTGGGAAACTGACGAATTTTTAGTTCGGAAAAAGGTTCGAAAGCATATCGCCTTCGAGAGCAATGTCATGGGGGCGCTTTTGCGCGGGGCTGTGGACGGAATGGGGCTCGCCTTTTTGCCAGAAGCCTATATCGCGAGGGAAAAAGAAAGAGGGGCTGTCATCGTTTCACGAGAGCCCCTCTGGAATCATCGCCTGTTTCTCAGTGCGAGAAGTCTTTCGGCTCAAGAGCCGCAATATCATTTTTTAATGGCGCTTGTGCACCATCTGGAAGAAGCCACGAATTAAAATTTCCGCTCCTTCGTCCTGGTTACGCGGTTAGCTCCAGTCCACGCGAATGACGTCTGCGTGAAAGACGTTTTGTGTGATCACGGCGAAGGATCTTTTCCACCGTTTTCACTGCATCGCGAACCGCCGCGTGCCAGCTGCTTGCTTGTTTATCGACATGAATCGGCGCGCGATGCGCCGGCTTCAAAGAAATCCCGACGTGGAACAGCTTGGCTGCTGTCGCACGATCATGATTCAAAGTCACCTCCACTCGCGTGTCGTGACGATCGATGTATTTCGCCAGCGCAGCGTGGACTTGCTCCTCCACATAGCTAGTCAAATGCTCGCGCGATTCGAAATCCCGGTAGGTAGTGACTGTATTGAACATTTCTCAACCTCCTTGGTTACAAGCAGTATCGCAATTTCGAACTTAAATAAAAAATCGATTATTTCGTTATCACCCATACGAATTTTGAATATATAAAACAGAGCGTTAAGACTGGAGAAAAGACCGTAAGCCGAACTAGCACTTATACATGACATCGAATTTTCCTAATGCCAGCATCGGCAAACCCATCAGCATGAAAGCCAAACCGCTGAAGGTCGGCATTTCTCCTCGATTTCAGTACAAGTTTCATACCGACTTCGGCATTCAGGACCGCGTCGTGCAATATGTCGAACAGTCGTTGTCACATTGGGTGACCGATCTGGGCGGCCTGAGCCTGATGATCCCCTCTGTCAGCGGTCAGAGTTCAAGCTCGTGGGAATACATCGACCCTTTCGACTACGCTCGCGAACTCGATGCCTTGATTCTACAAGGTGGTACAGATGTTGGCGTCGATCTGATTCGCGACCGCTATGAACTCGAACTCATCAAAGCATTTCACGGACTCGGCAAGCCCGTGCTTGGCGTCTGTCGCGGCCATCAGCTATTGAATGTCTTCTTCGGAGGAACCCTGATCTCCGACATCGCGACACGCTTTCCAAACGCGTCGACACACGTCAGTCCCGAACTCTACGAGAAGCTCTATCATCCCATCGAGCTTGTGGATGATGGAATTCTCAAGAGCATCTATGGTGAAGAACCTCGGAGACACGTGGTGTCCATTCACCACCAAGCCATTGATCGACTCGGTGATGGCCTTCAAATTGAGGCAGTCTCACAAGATGATGGAATTATCGAGGCCGTTTCGCTTAAGAACGATGCCTTTGTTCTTGGTGTGCAATGGCACCCAGAGTTCCACGTCCAAAGCGAGAAGGTCGAAGAGCTGCTCCCTAGTGAACCACTTCTCAGTCGGTTCATACAAAGTGCGCGAGCAAGAAAACAATCACGCAAACCAAGACCCATTTCCCACCGGCGCGAACACCTGCCATTTGCGCAAAGCGAACCGCTCACGATGGGGGTCGAACTCGAATTTCAATTGATTGATCCCTCCAATCACGATCTTCTCCCGTGCGCCCAGGACCTGATCGATTCCGTCATCGGGGAAACCGAGAAAATCAAATCCGAGCTTTTCCAAAGCATGATTGAAATTGAAACCGGTGTTTGCAGAACAGCGCTTGAAGCCGAGCGTGATCTCTCGTCGACCATGCAAATCCTGTCTCGCGCCTGTGAAAAACGCGGTGCTTGGCTTGCGGCTGCGGGCACACACCCCTTTACCTCTTACCTCGACCGGGTCCTCACGCCCGCACCTCGCTACACCGAGCTGGTCGATCGCAATCAATGGATCGCTCGACGGCTCGTCATCTTCGGCCTCCATGTTCATATCGGCATGCCAAACGCAGAAGCTTCGATTCACGTGATGAATGCGTTTTTGTATCACCTGCCTCTACTCCTGGGACTCTCCGCAAGTTCGCCGTTTTGGCACGGAGACGACACCGGACTTGCGTCTTCGCGTTCGACTTTCTTTGAATCCACACCCACCGGCGGTCATCCGATCATGGTTGAATCGTGGAGCGAGTTTGAAGACCTCTATTTCAGAATGCGGGCCTCAAAAGCAGTCGGGTCGCCAAAAGATCTCTGGTGGGACTTGCGACCGAGCCCTCACTTCGGGACTCTCGAAATTCGGGCTTGCGACATCATGCCGACGCTGAAGGAAAACATCGCCGTTGCCGCACTTAAACACGCAATGGCGGCCCACTTTCTTGAGAATCTTCGCGACGGCCAACACCTGCAAACCCCATCCGACTGGCAATACCGAGAAAACAAATGGCGCGCGACGAGACATGGACTGGAATTCGACTTTGTTGTCAGCGACTGGGGCGAAACGCGCCCAGCCAAAGAAGCCTTCTTGCAGCTGTTAGAAACAGTTTCATCTGCCAAAATTCCAATTGGCCCGCATCAAGAGCAGCCTGCCGGCGAGCTTTACGCCGAAGAGTTTCAAACTCTTCGATCTATCCTCGCGAAGGGGCCCGCGTTCACCCGCTTCCGCTCACTTTACGAAAAAACCTCAAAGCTGGAAGACGTCGTACGGCACTGCTGTGACGAGCTTCGAACGAACCAACCGATCTGGAGTTGAAATATTTTCTATTGACCACCAACCCTCGGAAAGGCGAGCTTGATCGCCAATTCAGCTGAGAGGGGAATCAGATGATGAGGGGCACGTCTTTCTACGTTCAAATTCTAGCGGCCATTGTATTAGCGGGCTGCTCGTTCAATTCACAATCACCAAGCACAAGCTTGGTCAGCGAATCGAGCGAGGCCATTCGGCCACTGACCCAAGCTGAGGCCACAGCCGATTACGACGCCATGGTTGCCGCGATCCAGTCGCTCTATGGCCCCCTGGAATTCAAAGAACGTCGTTTCGGATACAAGTTCGAATCGGAAGCGGCTTCAATTCGCACGAAGTTTGCGGCGGCAAAAACCGACAACGAAAAATTCTCGCTTTATCTGGAATTGCTCCGCAAACTCGAAGACGGACACGTTTCGCTTTCGATGCCTATTCGCGAGCGTTACGAGATTCCCGCGATCGTCATGCCGGTTGAAGGCAAGTTCATTTTCTCGACGGTCAATCCATCTCTTGCACCTTACGGTCTCGCCAGAGGCGACGAACTTCTTTCTGTCGACGGCGTCACGCCGGATGAGGCTCTGAAAACCATATTGAAGTACACATGGTTTGCGAACGCAGAAAGCGATCGCCACATGATCTTCTACTTCCTGTTCCGCCCGTCTTATATTCCAGAGCTCGTTCCCAGCGGAGAGTTCGCGCAGATTGAATTCGCCAAACCAGACGGACGCAAAGTCATGGCTCGCATCGCTTGGAAGAAAACAAGTCCTCAGCAGCGCACTGAACTTGTTCCTCGCTCGAACTTGTCGACGAAAGAAACTCAAAAAGTAGCCAAAGACTATCTCGCCGAGAAGCTCCTTGGCACCGAGGCCATGACCTCATCGACCCTCACCGAACGTCTCCAGGCCGTCAAAGCTGCCGATGCCGGCGCAGACGCCATCAGCGTAGGCGACATGGGCGGAGATGCAC
>CAKQVW010000235.1 GCA_934277865.1 uncultured Pseudobdellovibrionaceae bacterium
CGGTGCGACTCCCGGCTGAGCAGAACCAGTTCCAGCAACACCGCCGCCAAGAGCTTGTTTCTCGAAGAGAAGTTCCAACTCGGACCGTTCGCGTGCGGCCAACCCGATTCCGTTTTCTTGCGTGAAGTGACGACCGACAAATTGAGTCGTCATCGAACCATCAACAAACTCCGGATGTGAGAGCATGGAAATCACAAATGGGATGTTGGTATGAACTCCAAGTACGAGCGAGTCACGAAGTGTCTGCTTCATTTTTTTAATCGCGCGAAGACGTGTTTCATCCCAGACAATCACTTTCGCGATCATCGGATCATAAAACGGCGTGATTTCGTCGCCCGCCTCGAACCCCGTTTCAAAACGACGTCCCGGCCCCTCTGGCCATTCCATACCAAGAAGCTTTCCTGTAGAGGGAATTCCACCGGCGTAAGGATTCTCTGCATAGACTCGACATTCAATAGAATGTCCATGCGCCTTCAGAGACTCCTGTGGCCAAACTTGAAACTCACGAGCCGCATTTAAAATCTGCGCCTTGACGAGATCGACCCCTAAAACCATTTCCGTCACTGGGTGTTCGACCTGAAGACGTGTGTTCATTTCCAAGAAATAGAACTCACCGTCTTGAAGCAGAAACTCGACAGTGCCCGCGCCCTCATAGTTCGCACTCTTGGCCAAACGCACGGCGGTTTCACCCATGGCACGACGAAGTTCAGGCGTCAGACTTGGCGACAAGGCCTCTTCGATGATCTTTTGATGACGGCGCTGAACCGAACACTCGCGCTCAAAGAGGTACGAGACCTCGCCAAACGAATCGCCAAAGATTTGAAACTCGATGTGTTTGGCTCGATCGAGGTACTTTTCAAGAAACACCGTCGCCGAACCGAAGGCCGCAAGACCTTCTCGTTGTGCCGAGGCGATCAGTTCGGGCGCTTCCGCGCACGAGTGAATCACCTTCATACCACGTCCGCCGCCTCCGGCCGCGGCTTTCACGATCACAGGAAAACCAATGCGCGTCGCCTCTTCGACGAGAGTCTCTATGCGCTGGTCATCTCCCATGTATCCCGGCACAGACGGGGCTCTTGCTGCAGCCACCGTTTTCTTGGCCTCGATCTTGTCGCCGACCGCAAGAATCGATTCCGGCTTTGGCCCGATAAACAGCATCCCGGCGTCGATCACGGCTTTCGCAAACGCGGCATTCTCCGAAAGGAACCCAAAGCCTGGATGAATGGCATCAGCACCTGCAGCCAAAGCGCCGTTGATGTTGCGTTCAATGTGGAGGTAACTCTCGGCAGTGGGGGCAGGACCGATGCAAACACGGGCATCCGACATCCGATAGGCACGCGTGCCTATGTCGGCCTCCGAATGCAAAAGCACGGTGCGAATCCCCAACTCACGGCAGGCATGAATCACACGAACTGCGACTTCTCCACGATTGGCAATCGCCACTTTCTGGATGCGCCGAACCGTTTTACCGGAAGATTTTACGTTAGTAGCCATATGTGAATCCCTATCCCTTTACCGCGTGCGCACGCCACGATGGCTCACGTTTCTCCAAGAACGAACCAAGACCTTCTTGGCCTTCTTGGCTTGAGCGAACGTCGACAATGACATCAATCACCTGATCGCGAACCTGATCTGGGCGCGCAAAGCCGATCGCACCCAGAAGCTTCTTGGTTTTTTTCACCGCTTCCGGGGCGGCTTCCAAAATCGCTTTTACGACGAGCTCTTTTTCGCGCACGACCTCTTCCGCGGTGCCGACAAAGTGCACAAGCCCCGCCGCTTTCGCCTGATCGGCGAAAAAAAGTTCGCCCGTCATCATCCATCGTCGGGCCCAGTTCGGGTCCATCTTCGAAAGAACGAAAGTGGAAATCACGGCCGGCACAATACCTAAGCGGACTTCTGAAAAACGAAACTGCGTACCTGTTTCCGCCATTGCGATATCGGCACACGCCGTGATCCCAAGAGCCCCGCCCATAGCATGACCGTGAACATGGGCAATCACGGGAACTTCACACGTTCGAACGGCATCAAACATCGCAAAGAGCCGTTCGCCATCTTGACGATTCTGTTCTCGCGAATAACCCGCCATCGACTTCATGTATTCAAGATCTGCCCCAGCACAAAAAGACTTTCCTTCCCCGGAAAGCAAAACGGCACGAGACTCTTTGTAAGGTCCCGTCCGACCCACTTCAGAAAACACCGTGGTCAGTTCTTCCATGGTCTTAACGTCAAAGGCATTGCGAACGTCTGGGCGAGCCAGAACCACACGCAGGCACTGGCCCTCGGCACCGACTTTTATTCTTTCAAATCGCGAATCGTTTTTCATCTTGAGGCCGTTTCTCCGCCCGTTTCGTTAGGCATTTGATCACATCCGGAAGACGCCCTTGCGACGAGCCTCATAAGGCGCGTTGCAAGTCGCCGAAAGCGCGAGTCCTAGTACACGACGAGTTTCTTTGGGATCGATGATGCCATCGTCCCAAATTCGTGCGGTCGAATAATAGGCCGAGCTTTCTTCTTCGTACTTCTTCAAAGTCGGAGCCTTGAACTTCGTTTGTTCTTCGTCGCTCATCTTCTGACCCTTCTCGGCCATCTGATCGAGCTTCACCGTCAAAAGAACATTCGCCGCTTGTTCGCCACCCATGACCGAGATCTTGGCGTTTGGCCACATCCACAAGAACCGCGGCTGGTACGCCCGACCACACATTCCGTAGTTTCCGGCGCCGTACGATCCGCCGATGATGATGGTGAACTTCGGAACCGACGCGTTGGAAACCGCCATCACCATCTTCGCGCCGTGCTTGGCGATGCCTTCGTTTTCGTACTTCTTGCCGACCATGAAGCCGGTGATGTTCTGCAAGAATACCAGTGGAACACCTCGCTGATCGCAAAGTTCCACAAAGTGCGCGGCCTTCAATGCACTTTCACTAAAGAGAACACCGTTGTTGGCAACAATGCCAATCGGCATCCCAAACACACGGGCAAAGCCACACACGACCGTGTCGCCATAAAGTGGTTTGAACTCGTGAAAGCGGCTGCCATCTACGACCCGTGCGATGATCTCGCGAACATCAAAGGGCTTCCGAGTATCTGCCGGAATGATGCCGTAGATGTCTTCTGGCGAGTACGCAGGCTCTTCACTGGAAGTCACTCGAAACGGAATCTGCTTTGTTCGGTTCAAGTTTGCCACGATGTCGCGCGTGATCTCGATGGCGTGACGGTCGTCTTCAGCCAGGTGATCAGCAACACCACTGAGACGTGTATGCACATCTCCGCCGCCAAGTTCTTGTGCCGTCACAACTTCCCCTGTCGCCGCCTTCACCAACGGTGGGCCTCCAAGGAAGATGGTGCCGTTACCTTTGACGATGACGGTCTCGTCGCTCATTGCCGGAACGTACGCACCACCAGCTGTGCAAGAGCCCATCACCACAGCAATCTGCGGAACGCCAGCAGCTGACATGCGCGCTTGATTGAAAAAGATGCGTCCAAAATGGTCGCGGTCAGGAAAGACCTCCGCTTGCAGCGGAAGGAAAGCGCCCCCGGAATCGACAAGATAGATGCAAGGGAGACGATTTTCCGTCGCGATCTCTTGAGCACGAAGGTGTTTCTTCACCGTGATCGGAAAATACGTTCCGCCTTTCACCGTCGCATCGTTTGCGACGATCATGCAGTCTTGCCCGCTGACTACGCCAATTCCGACAATGACACCCGCAGCGGGAGCAGCACCTTCGTACATCCCCCATGCCGCCAACGTCGAAAGCTCAAGAAAGGCTGAGCCCGGATCGATCAACGCTTCCACACGTTCACGTGCCGTCAGTTTTCCGCGCGACTTGTGACGAGCGATCGCATCGGCACCACCACCTTGCTTGGCAATTTCAACTTGTTTGCGCCATTCTTCCACTTGGCGAAGCATGGCTTCGCGATTGGCTCGAAATTCCGGAGCTTGAGTGGCCGAGGCACTGGCATACTGCGAATCCAAAACCGGCCCGCTGGATGCCCCACCAAAGCTTCCGTCCATCCCGTCTAAAATCGCACCTGGCATCACACTCTCCCTCAAACTTTCTTCGAACGAATCTGCGCACGAGCCTTCGCACGCAAAACCAAATCAATTTCAACCACCGCGAGGCTGCTGGCATCAAGCCCCGTCAGAGTAAGCGACTGACTCGCACCCAGATCGAGACTCTCCAGAACTCGACGACGAAAATCCTCGCGTTCAAGCCAGCTCCAGTTCAGCACAATCGATCCTCCCGAAGGCACGCCGACCGAAGTTTGTGCGTTTCGGAGCCAGCGAATATTCATGTTCTCAATGCCAAACCATTCTCCTGCACCTTGATCAAAAAACGAATCGAGCCCGCGGCGGACCACAAGCTCGGCTGCTTCCGCAACGCTCGAAGGTGACCAATTGAGAACAAAAGCTTCCCAGCTTTCGGTGGAGGGACTCATCGAGGCGCTCGTCAGACGAATCCCATGACGTCCTAAACCGAGCTTTTCCACAGCTTCATCCACGGCACGCGCGCCGACACGCTGAACAGACGTCAAAACGGCCGTTCGAACCGTCGGCAAAATCTCGTCGAATGCTCGCTCGAGTGGCTCCCGCACGGCCTTCGGCAAAGCTTGCAGGGATTGTTTCGGAATTTGCGTGTAAAATCGCATTTATTGCGGTCCTTTGCGCGTAATATGAGTTCCCTAAAAGGGCTTACCGCCCTCCAAAGGGGGTTTCCCTTGCCGTTTCAGGGGGCTCGAGTCTACTCTCTATTGGACGTCGAACCCGAGGGAAAGCTTTGACGCTGGGAGGCCTGTTCGTGGGAGTCAGCAAATACATCGCCACCGCTATTGCACTTGTCCTGATGGCATGGACTTGGGATCTCGCTCATAGCGAACGAGATGTCGCTCTTGAGCAACGTCGCGAACTCGAAATGAGTCTCGAGGAAATGATCGTTCA
>CAKQVW010000236.1 GCA_934277865.1 uncultured Pseudobdellovibrionaceae bacterium
AGACGGCGCTGAGCATTCAGCTTGTTGACACTCGCATTGAGGTCACGCTGCAACGACTGGTTCGTGCGTTGGAGATTCTCAATCGAATCACCGTACTGCCGTTCCGCAGCAGCAAGGCGACGTTTTGCGCCCTCCAGGTCACCCGAAAGCCCCGCGACTTTCTCATTCATCTCGCGTTCAGCCGCAGCGAGACGCTCTTTGAGAGCCCGTTCCGCAGCTGCCTTTTCCGCAGCCGAACCCTTCGCCGCTTTGAGTGCGGCTTCATACTTGCCGCGCTCACGAGCAACTGCGGCCTCGTGTTCACCGCGAATTCCATCAAGCGCTCTTTCGTACTCGCCCGCTTGACGCTGAAGTTGACCAACCAATTTCTCTGCCTCACGCGATTTCGCCGCCAAATCCGCCTCGACTTGACCAAGACGCTTGTTGGTGGCCACACGCTCGCCCTCAAGAGCAGAGATCTTGTCGTTCATCTCGCGCTCTGACTGAGCCAGTTTAGCTTGAAGCTCTTTTGCAGCTGCCGCTTTTTGGGCGGCTGTCATCTTTGCAGCGCTGATCTGCTCTTCATACTCCGCGCGCTCACGAGCTACGCGAGCTTCGTGGTCGGATTTTGCTTTAGCCATCTGGCTTTCAAAGTCTTCTTTCGACTTCTTCAAATCAGACGAAAGCTTTGTGGCAAGACGTGACTTGCGGTCCAATTCCTGCTGAGTCTTTTGCAGCTGCTCCGTAGCCTCTTGGTTTTGCCCCTCGAGCTCTGCAATCTTGGTCGACGCAATTGAACGCTCAGCCTTAAGTGCCTCTTCTGCTTCACGACGCTGCTTCGCGCTTACATTCTTCAGGTTCTTGATCGAACGTTCGCGTGCAGCCAAATCCTCTTTGATTTTTGAAATGCGACGTTTATTCGACTCGATCGTCTTTTCTTGACGTTCAGTTTCCTCGTCAAGCTCGTCGATCTTGAAGTCTTTCTCCTCAATGCGACCATCGCGATCATCCAACATGGTCAATTGACGTTTCGATTTCGCAGACGAAACCAAATTCGCATTGACGATGTTTTTGATCAGCGCCTGATAGCGATTGAGTCCGTTGAACTTAACCTTCGCTTCCCGAGCTCGCTCAGCGGCATCTTGATATTCCGCCTGCGCTTGCTCTTCGAGAAGAGAGAGCTGTTCTTCGAGGTCACGATACATCGCGACTTCGTCACGCGAAGCACCTTTTTCGATGTAATCGTCCTTTAAGACTTCGTACGCTCGAACTTGTTTTTCAAGTTCGCTCATTCGCATACTTGATACCCGAAGCTGCTCTTGTGCGACGACTGCCGCTGCACCACCGCGAAGATTCGCGACCGTGTACAACAGAAGGAACGTCACAGAGAGAACGAGGAACAAGTCGGAATACGAAGTCCACTGGTGACCCGTGCCGTGTTCAACCTTGTGTTTGATGCGATCAAAATCCAATCCCATGTGCGATCTATCGGAGCGGCTTATATCAAAATGAAGTCTAGCAAATGCGGTCAGGACCCCGACCGGACCACCGTACAGGTCAAATTTTTCGGGTACCGAATTGTGAGGATTTGCTCAAACTCTCGTCTCACCTCTTGAGACATCTTCTAAAGAGAAGCGGCCAACGTTTGGACAGGAGAGATCGTCTACTTTTTCGATTGCGGCAGGTCTACAATAAAGAGAACAACGCCTGGACCTTCGCCAAGTCTAGTCGAGTCTTTTGGTTTTTTTCTCAATGACTCGGGTTTATCGACCGAAATGTTTCGTGAGCTGAAAAGCATGAAGCCATTAAGCGAGGATCTGACGTGACAGCAAATTCAGGATCAGACTTCAGAATAAAACTGCTTGTTGTACACCCTGACGGTAGACGACAAAAGTTTCTCGTCACTTTTCCAGAGCGACGTACTCTGAAAATCGATCAACGATATATCGGCCTTCCGCTTACATTGCGTGTGGACTTCGTTCCTGGCGCCATCGTTTGCCGACCTGGTACTGGGCACACTCTGACGATTGCAGGAAAGCCTGCCAAAGAGCACACCCTCAACGTGAACGACACCGTTGGTCTCGATCAATACTCGATCGAATTCCTGGAACTCCCAGAGCCACTTCCGATGGAAGAGGCGACTCGCTTTGTAAATATCAATGAGATGATCGAAGCCACTGTTGTCGCGGCCCTTCCGCGCGACATGAAGGACGAGAGCGAATTCACCCCTCTTCCTCAAGTGAACCCTCCGGCGAATCCTCAGCTGCCATATGCTCCGCAGCCGCCACCGGTTCCGCAGCCCGCATTCAACAAAACTCCGACTCCTGCTCCACGTGTGGCCGAAGCTCCCATGCCACAGGCACAGCCGGCTCCACAACAATATCAACCGGATGTTCATCGTCCAGACCCAGAAGACTCGACGGCAATTATTCGCCGCCTTCAGGTTCCAGGCGCGCAACCTCCAGGTCAAAACACCTATTCCAACTATTCCACTCTCGAGCCCGCACGCTCTGATGTGACGACGACCGGCACGTTCTCGCGAAATACCTCAACAGGGTATGTTGCCGATCAGACAGAACTCGGCGAAGCACCTGTTCGATCTGGATTTGCACTGCAGAAGAAACACATGATGGTCGGAGGCGCTGCCCTGGTTCTCATGTTGGCCTACCTTGCGATCGGCCCTAAGATCGGCGGTCAAGGCACAGATTCAAAAGAGCTCGCAAGCGAACAGACCGCAGAAGCTCCAACGGACGAAATGAAACCGATGGATCTCCCCGAGTCAGAACCTGCGCAAACCATCGCGGCTCCAGAGACAAAACCAGAGCCTGTTGCCGCAGTTGAGTCCGATCCTGCCGTGGTTCCGAACGCGCTCATTCCTGCGCCAGTTCCAATGGCGACGGGCGGATCCGCACCGACAGGGAACCCATTTGAGGACGCGTCCGGTGGATTCGACCCTATGGCGACAACACAGTTCTTTGCTGCGGTTGAAGCAGGTGATGAAGCGAAAATTAAAGAGCTCATCGAAAAGCGAGTCGTCGACGTGAATCTTTCGCGTCAAAAGGGCTACGCGGTTCTCCACCTCGCCGCTGCCAATGGCGATCTTCAAACGGTGAAGTTCCTCATTAAAATGAAAGCGGACGTCAACGTCCTCGATGGCTCTGGAGCGACTCCCCTTATGTGGGCTGTCTTCCGTCGCCGTGAAGACGTCGTGAAGTTCTTGGCACCAAAGACGGACCTCAAGATCGAGCGCCATGGTGGCGAAACGGCATTTGCTCTAGCAAAACGCATGAAGCAAAACCGAATTCTGAAGGTCCTTGACCCAGAGCCTAAGAAAAAGACAGCACGCAAGTCGGATTCCAAGAAACGTGTTCCGACTGCGCTGCCCGATAAGAAGAAATAGTTCAATCGTCCGAAGCAGCACCAGGTTCTTGCGCGCGCGGATCGCCGATGGCGATTTCTTGTATTTCCGAACCGTCATGACGATACAGCTTTGGCTGCTCGTCTTGAACAGTCGCAAGACAAACCGGCCTTCCCCAAATCGCCTGCAAGTTCTTCAGCGTTTCACGCATGTAATCAGGCTGCATCTCAATGCCTTCAAAAAGATGCGTCAGCAAGAGTTCTCCGCGGTTCTCGAAGTTCGCATTTTCTACCTGAATAATCGGCTGCCCGAAATTCGTCAGCTGAAACAAGAGCTGCTTCTTGATTAACGGAAAATCTCGAGTGTCGACTTCGTATTGCCCTGTTCGTTTATTAAACTTGTAAACGAACATCTTGTTCTCAACACAGAATTCTTCCGTAAGGAACTCATCAATGAAGGTGACATCATTGTAGTTACGACGGATCTCAAAAATCTTGTCGCGCCCGATTCCAAGCTTCTTGTCCCAATTCAGCTTTTCACGAATGTCGTCACACTCGTTCCATTCTTTGCCAAACTGACCCTTGTTCCATCGCTCTTCAATATTGCGGAAAAGCTCAATCCCGATCTTATAGGGATTAAATCCGTTGGGTGACATGGCCATTGTTCCCGAATGAGCATCGGCGAAGTCGATGATCTCCGAATCGCTCATAATATCTTGAGTCATCATCTTCGAGTGCCAGTAAGAAGCCCATCCTTCGTTCATGATCTTCGTCATGCCTTGCGGAGCAAAGTAGTAGGCCTCGTCACGAATGATGGAAATGATGTCCTGTTGCCAGTTCTTCAAAGGAGCGTGATGCATCAAAAACGCCAGAATGTCGCGCTGGGGCTCGCTTGGAAACTTTGCTAGGCGCGAAGTTTCTTCCAGAGCCTTCTGCTTTTGATGATCGACGAAATCTTTGGGATTGATGTACTCATCCATGTAGTCGCGATTCACCATCCGCAGCAGCGAAACTTCGCTCGAGCTATCATCCTCGGCAACTGGCTTTGAAGGCGCCCGCTTCTGAATGTAAGGCGAGTGACGGTCAATTAGGTTCTCCAGTGAAAGAACCTTGTCAATGAAGTCCTCGACCGTGTTGATTCCATATCGATCGATGTAGCGGCGAATGCGCGTGGCATGATTCGCCATCTGGTCCATCATTTTACGATTTGTAGGCGCAAACCACTGGTTATTTTTGAAGAAGTCGCAGTGGCCATAAACGTGGGCCATCACGAGCTTTTGATCCACCATGCGATTGCCTTCCATGAGGTACGCATAGCAAGGGTCCGTATTTACAACCATCTCGTAGATTTTTGAAAGCCCGTACTCATAGCTTTTTGAAAGCTGCTCGTATTCCATGCCAAAGCGCCAATGTGGATAACGCACTGGAAAACCACCGTAAGCCGCGAACTGATTGATCTGGTCGTACGTGATCAATTCGAAAATGGTCTCGAACATGTCCAGACCATAACCCTCGGCAATTTTAAGGATCTTCACCCGCCACTTTTCGAGTTCAGGCGTGAGGTTCGCCATCGTTAGCGCCCCTTTCCGA
>CAKQVW010000237.1 GCA_934277865.1 uncultured Pseudobdellovibrionaceae bacterium
GGTGCGCTGCTGAGGCTCCACTTTGTGGCCAAAACGTTTGGCGGAGAGGGGATGGTAGGCCACTGCGATCAGGCCACCTTCCAGCGGGCAGATCTCGACAGCCGCGCTGCCAATTCCAAAACGGGCTTCGACTTCGCCCTTGCGATTGAGGATCCACGTGTTTTCTCCGTGCGCGGACTCAAAGCTTGTGTCGCTGACGAGGATGCGGCCGTCGGGCATGCTGCGCACGAAGGGGAAATCTGGGTTTTTCCATTCAGGTGGTAGAGCGATACGTTCGTCGCCGACAAAGAGGCTCTGGCCAAATTGGCCGCCTTGAATCGAAAGCCACGGCGCAATCGGAAGATTGAAGGCTGACTGTTCGAAGTCAGGTCCCGCAAACTCGCCAGAGTTCAACGCTCCGCCCTTTGTCAGCAATTGCTGAAGCGCGTGTGTGTCCAAGTCCACGTCGCCGACGGTGCCGATATCGAGTTCGAAATCGAGCACGCCGCGGAGGAGGCCTGGAGTCCTTTGCTGAGGCCCCGCTGGAGGCGGGGGGGAGCCAAAATGCATGCCTCATGTTGTCATGCCATGAGGCAGCATCGGTCAATACATATTGGTGAATGCGCCCCAGAGCCCGGTGACGTGGTTGAGGGGCGGAAGCTGAAGCCCAAGGCTGATGCGTAAAACATCCGCAATGTCTTCCGCAAACTCGATACGCATTTCTTTGCGAATCTCGTCCGGTACATCGCGCAGATCTTTCTCGTTCTTCCGAGGGAGGATCACGGTTTTTACGCCCGCACGGTGAGCGGCGATCACTTTTTCTTTCACGCCTCCGATTGGTGTCACTTGCCCACGAAGGGTCACTTCGCCGGTCATCGCGATTTTTGGATCAACGGCCTTCCCGGTGAGAAAGCTGGTGAGAGTGGTCACCATCGCAACCCCTGCGGACGGGCCATCTTTCGGGATGGCACCGGCCGGCACGTGCAAGTGGAAGTCCCGTTTTTCGAAGTCGATTTTCTCCGCGATCTGCGGCAATCGACTGCGAATCAGCGTGAGCGCAATCTGCGCCGACTCCTTCATCACATCACCAAGTTGACCGGTGAGATTTAAGCGTCCACTGCCGGGCATGGAGGTCGCCTCGACAAACAAGATCTCGCCACCAACCGGCGTCCACGCAAGTCCCGTGACGACTCCCGGAGGAGCCGCTTTCAAGGTTTCTTCGTGATCAAACCGCTTGGGGCCAATCAGAGTTTCAAGTTCGTCGACTTCCACTTGAATAGGAAGCTCGTCGGGCTTGGCTTCGACCACCTTGGCAGCGAGCGCGCGCAGTAGCGAACTCAACTGGCGTTGAAGCGTGCGCACGCCGGCTTCTCGGGTGTAACCGTTGATCAACGCTTTGGCGACTTCGTCCGTGATCGCTACTTGCTCTGGTTTCATGCCGTGATCGGCCAAGAGTTTGGGAAGCAAGTGGCGTTTGGTGATGCCAAGCTTTTCGTGAGCCGTGTAGCCACTGAGCTCGATGACTTCCATGCGATCCAAAAGCGGACCGGGAATGCCTTCTAGCGAGTTTGCGGTCGCGATGAAAAGCACTTTGGATAGATCGTAGGGCACGTCGAGGTAGTGATCGTGGAACTTGTCGTTTTGTTCCGGATCAAGAACTTCCAAGAGCGCGGCAGCTGGGTCGCCAGCAAAACCACGAGAAAGTTTGTCGATCTCGTCGAGCATGAAGACGGGGTTCATCACGCCCGCACGTTTGATTCCTTGAATCACGCGGCCAGGCATTGAGCCCACGTACGTGCGCCGATGCCCGCGAATCTCCGCGTCATCGCGGACGCCGCCAAGCGCAGCCCGCACGAATTTTCTCCCCAGAGCCTTGGCTACCGAGGCACCCAAAGACGTTTTCCCGACGCCTGGAGGGCCTACGAGAAGTAGAATCATGCCGCGATCGCCACCGCGAAGTTTTAACGTCGCCATGTGTTCGAGAATGCGCTTTTTGACCTTCTCAAGGCCGTCGTGATCGGCTTCGAGGGATTCCCGCGCAAGTTTTAAGTCGATCTCAGGAGTCTCCGAGGGCTCCCACGGAAGAGCGAGAAGCAGGTCGAGATAGTTTCGAATCACATGCGTCTCGGGCGATTGATTGGAAAGTCCCTCAAGACGCTTCAGTTCGTCGAGAGCAACCTTTTTGACCTCGTTTGGCATTTTTCCGGATTCGATTTTGCTTCGATATTCTTCGTTGCGGTCGAGATCCGACGACTCGTCGCCGAGCTCTTCGCGAATGGCCTTCATCTGCTCGCGCAAAATCGCCTCGCGTTGATGTTTTCCAAGTTTGGAGTTCAGCTTTTCTCGAATCTCGCTCTTCACCTGAAGTTCGGAACGGATTTTCGCCATGATCGCGATCAGACGGCGAGCACGGTCTTCTGATTTTGGTTCGGCCAGGAGAGATTGTTTTTCGCTGATCGGAATATCAAGATTTGCGGCTCCCATGAAGGTGAGAAACTCGAAGTCTTGAATGCCTTCAATAATCTGGGCCAAATGTTCGGTTCCAGAAGGTAAAAATTCGACCAGTTGTTTGGCCGCTTCTTTGAATTCGGTCATCACGAGTTTCATTTGCTCCTGGTCGAACTCGCTGACGGCCTCTTTCATAGTTTCGGCTGCTGCCGAAATATAGCGCACTCCATCGGCGCTCGCGTTTTCCATCTGATACTCGCTTAAGCGAACGCGTTCGACACCGCGAATGAGAAGCTGCAGGCCCTCAGATTCTTGGCCTTTGATGCGCTCGACTTCGCACAGGACACCCACGTCGTGCAGGTCCTTGGCTTCAACGGCCGAGGTGTGATCGAGGTCTTCGGACGTCTGTAAGACGGCCACGATTTTAATGGGTTCGTTGGCTTTTGTGGCAAGATCACGAGCAAAACGCAGCGCCTCCAGGGACTGCTGGCGACCTACTCGAATCGGAACGCTGATCCCAGGAAAGATCACGAGGTTGCGAAGGGCGAGAATCGGATACCGCGCCGATTTGCTCGGTGAGTTGCTTGATGTCGTGCTCATTAAGACCTTCTTTCTCCAGATCGGCAGACCGATTCTGATGTTCAGAACTTGTGTCTGAAAGAAATCGTGTCAAGGCGGCCTCGAATTCGGTCGCTTATTCTTGAGTTTTTGGTGAATTCAAGGTTTTTTGACTCCCATGTCGCGTTCAAAAGGTTACAACCCACGAGATCGATTTTTCCTGAAGGCCAAAGAAGAAAACTTCGCGGCGAGATCCGTCTACAAACTTCAAGAGATCGATCAACGATTTAAGATCATTTCGTCTGGACAGACGGTTTTAGACTTGGGCTGTTCACCTGGAAGTTGGTCGCAGTATGCGAGCCAAAAAGTTGGAAGTCGGGGGCGGGTTCTTGGGGTCGATCTTTCGCCAGTGACAGTGAAATTGGACAACGCCGTTTTCATCGAAGCGGATCTTCGCGATTTGAAGTTGGAAGACGTATTTCAAAGTCACGGATTTCAGCCACCGTTTGATGTGGTGATTTCCGACATGGCGCCCAAGACGACCGGAATTAAAAACACAGACCAGGCGCGCAGCCTTGAACTCTGCGAACTCGCGGTCGATGTCGCTCAACGTTTTTTGAAACCAGGCGGACATTTTGTGTGCAAGTTCTTTCACTCCAATGACTTCGCAGGGCTTCGTAAGCAGCTGCAGGCGAATTACAAAAAAGTGGAAATTGTGAAACCCGAATCAACACGCACGATGAGCAAAGAAATCTTTTTTGTCGGGATCTCAAAGAAATAACGAGGTAGACGATGGCGAGCAGTGTGGCGGCGAAAGCTGCCGAGTATCCGGAATTTGTTCAGTACGCGGCGACCGTGCTATTTGTGGTGGCGATCCTTCATACGTTTCTCGTCAAAAAGTTCGCAGAGATTTCGCATCGCTACCCCGAAGGGTCGATGGGGGAAAATTTCTTTCATCTACTGGCGGAAATCGAAGTCGTGTTTGGATTCTGGGCCGGCGTTTTTGTGGTGTTCTTGGCCGTTACACTTTCTCCGCAAGGTGCCATTGAATACGTGGAGTCGCGCAATTACACAGAACCCGTTTTTGTGTTTGTGATTATGACGGTCTGTGCGACTAGGCCGGTGTTAAACTTCGCGGCGCGGGTTTTGGGTGGCATCGCCCGGTTGATTCCCGGTCATCGCGACTTTTCTGAATTCCTGGTGATCTTTATTGTCGGGCCGTTGATCGGAAGTTTTATAACGGAGCCAGCGGCCATGACTGTTTGTGCATTGATGGCGCTGCAAAAGTTTTTTCTTCGCACCGATCACGTCACTTTCAAATATGCCATGTTGGGACTGCTATTTGTGAACATCTCCATCGGTGGAACGTTGACATCTTATGCAGCACCACCGGTATTGATGGTTGCGCAAACTTGGAACTGGGACACAGTCTTCATGTTCACAAACTTCGGCTGGAAAGCGGCGCTTGCCTGCTTGGTTTCGACCAGTTTTGTCGCGTGGAGATTTCGATCCGATCTTCTTAACTTAAAGCCGGTGTCTCGGAACACGGAAAATAAACCGACTCCGTTGGGTGTCGATCTTGTGCACCTTTTGTTTGTTGCCCTGATTGTGCTCACGGCCCATCACATGTCGGTCTTCCTTGGGATTTTTCTATTCTTCATCGGTGTTGTCGCTGTGACGAAAGAGTATCAAGCCGAACTGAAGTTAAAAGAGAGTCTACTTGTTGGGTTTTTCTTAGCAGGACTTGTCGTTTTGGGTGGACTACAGGGCTGGTGGCTCAAACCTGTTTTGGCAAGCTTAAGCAGTGTTCCGCTCTATCTTGGGGCGGCGGGATTGACCGCGTTTACCGATAATGCCGCACTGACTTATCTTGGTTCGTTGGTTCCGGATCTCAGCGAGACATCAAAATACGCGCTGGTGGCGGGGGCGGTTGCAGGT
>CAKQVW010000238.1 GCA_934277865.1 uncultured Pseudobdellovibrionaceae bacterium
GTTCTGCTCGATTAAGTGCCCAGACAGGCTTCTCATCGTGGGCTCGTGCCGACTCAAATGCCAACACGACAAAGAACGAGGTGGCGACTAACAGAGTACTGCATAAGAAAGCGCGGCCGGCTACAAGGAGGTCATACACGTGATGAATCATCTAGAGCGACCTTAAGAAGCTGATGAGTTCCTGTCTTGCAGATTTCGGAAGGTTTGAAAATTTCTGCCTTGATGCAGCTGCTTCGCCGCCATGATGCAAGATGGCTTCTTCAAGCGTGCGCGCTCGTCCGTCGTGTAAAAAGCCAGCGCGTGGGTTGATTGTTTGAGTGAGTCCGATTCCCCAAAGAGGGCGCGTTCGCCATTGGCGACCGCTGGCCTCGTGATCTTGACGGTGATCGGCAAGTTCTTCTCCCATGTCGTGAAGAAGACCATCGCTAAAGGGGTAGATCGTTTGATTTTTGAAATGTTCGATCGTCCCGGATGTTCCTGTTTTTAGCATCGGTGTGTGGCAACCTGTGCAGCCGACGACTTCGAACTGACGAGCGCCTTGCAGGACGTCGAGATCCAAAACCTTGCGACGTTTTGGAACGGCAAGGGTCGACGTGTAAAAGCTCAACCGATCAAGCTGGGCGTCGGTGATTTCGGGTGCGAACTTCGAAGGGTCGATCGAGAGGCGTGCGGTCCAGTTTGTAAAGAGCGGTGTGTTTAAGATGTTCTCAAATGGGAAGAGGGAGTTCGTGAGCCCCATATCGTGATTAAGAGCCGCTGCCACCTGAGTGCGGACATCGGGGTTGTTGGCTTTCCAACCGTGACGACCAACACGTCCATCGATGAAGTTCACTTTGCCGCGAATCCCGTCGCCATTTCGATCATCAGGATCTGCCATTTGAATCAACTGTTTATCGTCGATGGCGTCCAAAAGGCCGAGTCCGATAATGGGAGGTCCAATTCTTGGACTCACGCGAATACGGGGATCTTTTAAGATCGAATCTCTGTCCGTCGTTTCGTCGTACGCCCCTACGAACTGAAAAACGGGCTTTCTTAGCTCGACGCTCGATCCATCGGGATACGTGAAAGTCGAGTACTCAAAGTGCATTTCGATGTCGGTTTGCCCGATACCCGGCATGTCTTGTCTGAGGCTGTAGATCCCCCGTTGATGCACCTGTTCGCTAAATCCAGGCACCACGATCGGCCCGTTTTCGGTTTCAAGGCTGATACGAAGAAGAAGAGATTCGTTGGGCCCAAAGCGAACACTTCGGTCTTCGGCGTTTAAAACAGGTAGAGCACCTCGGCCATCACGTGCATGGCAGGCAACACAGGAACTTGCGTTGAAGGCGGGTCCAAGACCTTGTTCGCCGTTGAACTGACGATTGAAGTCGATGTCGCCGCCGAGATGCAGTTCCAGTTCTTCTTTTGAGAGAACTGGAACCGGAACGTTGAATGAAAGTGAGGACAAAGAGTCTTCGCTCGTCGCTGGCCCTGCGAGATTAGTCACCCACGCGTATGCGGGGTACCCTGCGGCCTTCTCAGTCGAAGGTCGCGCTGGTTCCGCGTTCGGCTTCGAACAGGCCGAACCGACAATCAGAAGCAGGTAAGCAAGACTCTTTAACTTCATGGCTTCGTCCTCGTTATTGGAAGAGCGGCAAGAGTTCGTTGGTCAGAGTCGCCTCGAGTTCCGCGATTTTTTCGATCGCGATCAAAGAGCGTTGGCGTCCGTCAGCTGTTTTAATGGCTTGAGTGAACGACACGTTTTGCGAACCTGCGATCTCGCCGATGGCCTTTTCTGAAGCGTCGATCTGCGCTTTGATTTTCCCGTCAAGGGCAGGGTTCTTCAAAACGACCAAGTCACTAAGGCCAAGCCCTTTTGTGCGGTAGCCACCGAGATAAATGTTTCGGATCGACATCATATTGTTTTGGAAGTCGATCAACGAATTCCAGCTGAATTGCGATTCGACCAAAGACGGATCGGCTGATGCGAGATCGCCGCCAAGAGGATCCGAGATTTTGCCTTTTCCGACTTCAACGGCGATTTTGATCAAGCCTTGGACGAACTCCTGAAGCACGGCTTTGCGTGATGGGTAGAAGTCGTTATCGAGGCTGGGGTTTAAGACATAGTGGCTATAGGGCTTGGAAGAAGCCACAGAAGGGTCATGTCGAACAGTCCAAGACTGGTGAAGCTTTTCGGTTTGTTCCGCAAGGACAGCTGTTACGGCGATCAGATAGTTGAATTGCGCCTCTGTCATTTCGGATACGGGTTTTGTGTTCGTGACTTCGCCGTCACCGAAAATCAAGTATTCCGCCGTGTGAAAGCCCTGAACATCTGTACCGAGACCTCGCACGAAGTCAGCGGTGATGTTTGGTCGTTCCTTTAATATTAAGTCGAGATCGACTTTCGATAGCGGCCATGAGTCGATCGCTGGATCGACTCCGAGACTATCAACGGGACCAAAAAGAAAGCCTTCAGTGGATTCCCAAGGAACGCGTGCCTCTTTCCACTTCGTCTGCACGGCTTTCAGATTTTCATCGGTGGGATTGGCAACGAGCACCTTGGCCAATCGAGCCAGTTCCTTAGTTTCATCGCGAAGATGCACGTATGTCGCGACGACGACGTTTTCCGTGATGCTCTGAATGACTTTGGTTTCGAGGTCGGCTTGCGTTTTGTCCGCAACCTGTTGAGCGCCGGACTTTTCTTGGTCCTTCATGCCACAGGCCGTGAGGCCGATTGCCAATACGCCACCCAGTGCGAAGCGGAATGTGTTGTGAAGCGTTTGGTTCATCTCTTTCTCCTTTTAATTCTACTGTTTTTCCGACGAGAACGCGAAGCCGATGCCAGCCATGATTTCATGGGCAGTCGGAAGCGCATCTAGGCCAGATCGAATTTGGCTATATTGAAGTTTGGCGACGAGTTCGGGTCTTGGTTTGTAGGCTAGTCCCGTGGTCCAAGAAGTCTCGCGAAAACGTGGATCGCGGTTAATGTTTCCGGCGACTTCCTTCATCGGATCAAAGCTGTCGAAGCGGGCGAAGAGATCGAAGCGATTGATGGTATTTCCGATATTGTAAGCGGCTTCTAAGAAATAAAGCTCCGCTTCTTTTCCGAGAGCTGCAAAGGCGCCAGGATTTGCGGCTCCGCCGAGTGTCGCGTTTTGTGTGGAGACTTCTTCTGAGTTTTGCAGATATCCGCGAAGGTAGAGCGCGCGAACTGTCCAGGTCGGGGACTCCCAAAAGCCGTGCACATCCCAGATTAAAACATTGGCCTCGACAGTGAGTTTGTCGACCTTCTGTCGGTTTTGCGAACTGTCGCCGTAGTAGAGCGAAACACCAACAGCGCGTGTGCGGTCTTCGCTTGCAAGATCCCATCGTGTCGCGAGCGCGAGGTTATCGGCGTAAGTGGTTTCAAACTTGCGGCCGGCACCGTCTTGAATCCAGTTGTATTTGCGAAAGAATTCCGAGTTCAGACCCTGTACAAGAACAGTTTGATGAAGAGCCTTAGTTTCTGATCCGACACTGAAGGCTCCGCTCATGCCAAGTCCGACCGAGCGCCATGTCGATGGCAAAATACGAGCTTCCGAACGGTTTCTCGTCACCGAGAAGTATTCAGTAGGCTTGTGTTTTTGCGAGATCATTCCGACAGGGACCGTGATGAGTCCCGTTTTGAAGGAGAGTGCTTTGGAAGGCTCCCATTCGATCTCAAGCTTGTCGAGTTTTACTTCGCCGCCTTGTTCGAGTTCGGTTTCGAACTCGCCGAACTCTTCAAAGCCGTCAAGCTCCATGCTTGTTCCAACTCCGCCGCGCTCGATTTCAACTTCTGTCTCGATCTTCCATTCGCGTCCGAGCTTGAAAACGGGTTCAAAAACCATGCGCTCGAGATCGACTTCGCGTCGTTGGCGCGGATTCATATCCAGGGCATTTTTGAAATAATCAAACTGCCTGATATGAAATGCGCCATAAACCTCGAGTTCGATTTCGATGGCGTCCGATGTGGTGGTGGACACCGTTGAGGTGTCGTCTTGCGCCTGAGCGACCGGAGCAGCAAGAACGATGGATGTCAGCAAGATCGAAATTTGATTGAGAATAGAGGTAGAGTTTTTCACGCGAGACGTGATCTCACCGGCCAGGTGAAATCTCAACGCGGCATGGAAGACGAGATGTTGTTGCAATCAAGTTGAGAGGATCTTGAGAGTGTCGACCGAAATTGAGAAAACCTGTCTCATTTCATGAAGATTCGACACTCTTTGAAACGGGAATTTGGAGAAGGAATTCACAGCCTGGTGAGCGGTTTTCGAACCAGACCTTAAGCCCCATGCGGTCCGAAAGGGACTTCACAAGCGCTAAACCTAAGCCGGTTCCGGGAGTGGTTCTGGTCATTTCGTCTTCGGCTCGAAAGAAGAGTTCAAAGACCTTGTGTGGGTTTGTCTGAGAAATTCCTGGTGAAACTCCGGGCGTAATTCCAGGTCCGAAATCACGCACACCTATTTTTATACTCTGATCGGAGTTCTCAAGAGTGAGAGTGATTTTCTTTTCGACAGAGGTGCGTGAGAACTTCACTCCGTTGTCGACGAGGTTAATTAGAATTTGCGTGAGAGCGTCGCGATCGATGTCGATGGTATTGGAATCCGTCTGCTCATGTCGCCGTGATCCTAGGTTGTCGATGAGCTCAAACGAGAACTGGTTTTGTGTGACAAGTGGCGCGACTTTCTCGGTGATGAGCGTACGAAGCTCGGGAAGGCTCACGCGCTCGATATTGAGTGGGTCGCTGTCGCGTCCAATTCTCGCGTACCGAAGGACGTTTTCGATCAGCCTGGAGAGTCGTTCGGATTCTTTTAGAATGTAATCGTAAGAGCGTTCTTTTGCCGCTTCATCTTTTGACCATCCGGCTTTTAAGATTTCGCCATGCATGCGAATTGCGGTGATGGG
>CAKQVW010000239.1 GCA_934277865.1 uncultured Pseudobdellovibrionaceae bacterium
GTCGGCTTTGGCGTCGGCCCGGACTGAGGTTTCTGCTGTTGTTGCTGCTGCTGATTTTGTTGGTTTTGTTTTTGATCTTGGTTCTGTTTGTCGTTCTGATTTTGTTTGTCGTCGTTGTTCTCGCCTTCACCGCTGCCCTCACCGGACATCATCAGCAGTTCGATGTTGGTCTTCACTTCCTTCGAATCGGGCCGAACTTTTAGCGCCTCCTGATACGATCTCAGGGCTTCCGCAGTCTGTTTTTTCGAAGCAAGAATTTGCGCACGGTTGTAGTGAATCTTGTACGCAAGCTCGGGCGCGGGCCCCAAGCGAAGTGCCACATCGTATTCCTTTAGCGCCTTGTCGTCTTCTTTGAGAGCCATGAACGACGTGGCGATATTGAAATGCACCTCGGCCTGATCCGGAAGATGGCCCAATGATTTAGAAAATCCGTCAAGTGCCTCGACGGGCTGCTCTTGTTTAAAGCGGCGAACAGCCTGGTTGTTTAGCAGCACACCATCAAGCTCACTTGCGTGCGCGACATCCGAAGCCCCCAAGGCCAAGACAAAAAGAGAAAACGGAAGCAGGGACTTCAAGCCCACTTCAAACCGTCCTCGCCAAACACGTGCCTCACGACTGCGTTCATTCGGCAGCAGCTCGAGCGCCAAAAAGACGAGTGCCAAGATGAGGAAAATCTGAAAACGCTCTTCGTACTGGGTGGCCATGCTGGACGCAAATTCTGCCTTTTGCAGTTTGTCGAGATCCTCTTTCAATCGTCTCGACTCGTTGCCACCGAAGGTGGCAAAATGGAATGCCCCTTGGCCAACACGCGCAAGTTCCTTTAAAAAGCCGCCTTTGACCTGCGAGACGACCTCTTTTCCATCGCGGTCTTTTTTATAGCCTCGTAAAAATCCACGTTCATCACGAATGGGAATCAATCCACCGCGTTCCGTTCCAAACGCCATCGTGAAGATGCGAACACCTTGGCCGGTCAGTTTTTTCGCCAGCTCCAGAGCGCCCTTCTCCTGGTCTTCACCATCGCTGAGCACCAAGATCACGCGCGTCGTCTTGGCTCGGTCATCGTCCTCTGTTCCACCACGCTCGAAGGCCTCGGCGGCTTCGGCCAGTGCCCGAGTGAAGTTCGTGCCTTGAGTCTCGACCGAATACGGGGAAAGTGAGTCGAGGAACATCTTCAGCGAGGAGATGTCATTTGTGAGCGGTGACAGCAGCACCGCAGAGCCCGCGAACCCGACAAGGCCCACTTTGTCGCCTGACATCTGATCAAATAGACGAATCAACTCGGACTTCGCAAACTGAAGGCGCGAAGGTTTCACGTCTTCGGCCAACATCGAAGTCGAGACGTCCAAGACCACCATCAGCTCGACACCACGAATTTTAATTTCGGAGAGGCCCTTACCCATCTGCGGTCGCGCCAGAGCGATCACCGCAAATAGCCATGCAAAGCTGCGGAAGATCATCTTCCAGCGCCGCTTCGCCACCGATTGATCGCGCGCCAAAAGTGGCGCCATCCGGGCTCCCAGACCAGCGCTTAGCCGTTTTGTCACCGATCGGCGATTCCACCACACAAGCACCCAGAAAATCGGAATCAGCCAGAGCAAGAAAAACCATTCTGGATTTGCAAAACGCATTACGGAGCCCTCCTGAACAGGGTGACCTGCAGAAGAGTCGAGAGGGCCAAAAGCAAAATGCCCCACTGAACCCATGGCTGATACAGTTCGGCGTACTTCGTGTACTGATTCACATCAATCTTGGTTCGTTCCAAACGATCGATGTCGGTGAAAACCTTTTTCAGCGATTCATTGTCGGTCGCTCGATAGTACTTTCCACCCGTCTCGGACGCCATCTTGCCAAGAAGCTCGTCGTTCACCTTGGAATGTATCGGCTGATAGCGTTTCACTTTACGGCCAAACGCATCTTGAGTCTCGACGGGAAGTTGAGCATCTCCATCACGCCCCGCCCCGATTGTGTAGATACGAAGCCCGTAACCTTTTGCGATCTCAAGCGCTGTCTCTGGATCGATCGTGCCCGAGTTGTTTTCACCGTCGGTCAAAAACACCATGACCCGAGATCGAGCCGTGGAATCCTTTAAGCGCGCGGTTCCATTCGCCAGTGCCACGCCGATGGCGGTTCCCATCTTGATATTGCGGCTAATTTTAATTGCAGCGATGCTCTCTAAAAGAACTTTGTAATCCAACGTCAGCGGCACACGCGTGTAAGACTCACCCGAAAACACCACAAGACCAAGTCGGTCCGTCGAACGTCGCTTCACAAATTCTGTGAGCATCGCCTTGGAGGCCTCCAGGCGATTGGGCTTCATGTCCTCAATCAGCATGGAATCCGAAACGTCGAGCACCAACATGATGTCGATCCCCTCGACGTTTTTTCTAACTTTCGTGTCTGCCCGCTGCGGCCGGGCCAATCCGACGATCAAAAGTCCGATACCAAAAACCAAAATCACCGGCGGCACCCATAGAAATCGCGTGCGCCAGCCGCGGCCAAGGCCCTTGATGATCTGAAGGCTCGAGAACTGAATCGTCGGCGCTTTTTTTCGGGACTGATGATACGCCCACAGCCCCAACACCAGGAAAACAGGAACCAAGGCAAACGCCCAAGGAGTGTACCAGCTCATGGTTGTCTCCCGGAACGCGACGGTCTCCCAGCGCGCACCTGTTCGGCGTATTCACTGACAAAGTCCATCAGGGCAGGAAGCGAACGCGACAACGCTTCTTTATCGTCGATCGACTTTTTTTCAAGCCCCTCGGTCAGCCGTTCGAACTCGCTAAAAAGTCGGACGGTCTTTGGAGCAATCGCTTGCTGAAACTTGCGGTCGCCATTCGAAATTTTAACGGCAATCGCTTTTGGCGACGCCTTTAATACCGAGGCGCGTGTCTCGCGTGCCAAGTACTCGCGTGTGGCACGCTCCATCTCGGCAACTTGTGACCTTGGATTTCGGTCTTTGGCGATTCGACGAAGCTCTTTGTTGAGCTGATCGATCGGCGGAAGTGGCGTCTGATTTTTCTCCAGCCACTCGCCAAACGCCTGCGCCTGACGACGCCGGCGAATGCCAAGCAAGACCAATCCACCTACTGCGACGACAAAAAGCAAAATAGAAATCAAAACCGAACTCGGCCACATCAGACCAACTGGATTTTCCGGAGGAAACGGCTTGGGCTCTTTTTCGGCCGGGTCCAACACGGACTGCACCTCAAACTCGATTCCCTTCAGGGCGATCCTCACCAGCCCGTCCGTCAAAACAGCGGATTCCAAATTAATTTGCCCCGGCACATAGCCCGTCACCACGGCCTGGAATCCAGTTTCGCCCGCGGACTTCACTTCAAGGACGTGCAGCTTGTAACGATCGGCTTTGGCAAGCTCAAGTCCCAGTGACGTCGGCACCAACCCCGCGACCTGAGGCCCCTGGCAGCTCAACTCAAAAAGTGTCCCGACGGTGAGACCCGTCGGCGGCACTTTTTCAACTGCGCAGTTCCAGTTCACGTCACTCATCGTCACCGTCCCGATCCGCGACGGCGGAAATAGGCCGCAAGAGGTGCGACAAAGTCCTCATTCGTTGAGACCAAGATCCGATCCACACCCGCTTTGCGAAGTTCAGATTCGCGTTTCAAAGCTCGCACCTTCACTTCGCGTTCAAAAGCGTCGCGAAAGGCCTTCGAACTGGTATCAACGGTCATCACTTCGCCGGTCTCCGCGTCGCGAAGATCGACGAGCCCGACATTGGGAAGCGTGCGCTCGGCAGCGTCGTCGACAATCACGGCAATGACGTCGTGTTTTTTCGCAATCATGCGCAGAGATTCTGCAAAACCCTCATCCTGAAAGTCTGAGAACACAAAGACGATTGAACGTTTTTTTAGAACACCTTGGATGTACTGAACAGCGGGGGCAATCTTTGTACCGCGGTGAAGAGGTCGCTGGTAATAAAGATCGCGCAGAATGCGGTTCACGTGACCCCGTCCTTTTTTGGGAGGTACAAAGTGTTCCACTTGATCCGAGAACAGCAAAAGCCCGACGTGATCGTTGTTTTTCGCGGCGGCAAAACCCAAGAGCGCCGAAAGATGCGTGGCGACCTCGCCCTTGAATTCTGCACCTGTCCCAAAATCCAACGAGCCGCTGACATCCACCAACAGCATCAGCGTGAGTTCCCGCTCTTCATCGAATTTCTTGATATAGACTTTTCCCGTGCGCGCGGTCAGCGGCCACGAAATCGTGCGCACGTCGTCGCCCGGCACGTACTCGCGAAACTCCGAGAACGTCATCCCCTGCCCCTTGAAGGCGGAATGATAGCTCCCGACAAAGAGTGAGTTCACAAGCTTACGGGTCGAGATCTCAAGCAGTCGGACTTTTTTTAAGATCTCTGGGGGAAGCGACATGTTCTATGGCACCTCGACGTGACTCAGGAGATCTTTCACAACTTGATCGCTCTTGATCTCTTCGGCCTCGGCTTCAAACGACAAAATCAGGCGATGGCGAAGCACCAATGGCGCAACCGCTTTCACATCTTCTGCCGTGACAAACCCGCGAGAGCGCAAAAACGCGTGCGCTTTCGCCGCGCGAATCAAACTGATCGTGGCACGCGGACTTGCGCCGACACGAACCAATGGCGCCAACGCCCCCAGGCCGTACTTCGAAGGCTCGCGTGTCGCCATCACCAGTTCCACGATGTAATGACGAATCTTCTCATCGACATAGATATCGTCGACGCGGCTTCGTGCGCGCATGAGATCTTCACGAGAGATCACGGTTTCGATCACCGGCGTTTTGTCTTGTCCCATGCGGTTCATGATCTCAAACTCTTCGGACTTGGACGGATATTCGACCATGATCTTAAACATGAAACGGTCCATCTGCGCTTCCGGCAGTGGA
>CAKQVW010000240.1 GCA_934277865.1 uncultured Pseudobdellovibrionaceae bacterium
GGCTGACCACATTCCCGCGAAGAAGTCTTTTGAATGAAGTCCTGAGTTGACGAGGCGATGCGTTTTTCCAATCAACTCTTCTCGTGAGTAACCGGAAATTTCGCAGAAACGGTCGTTCACATAATTGATGACACCTCGGGCATCGGTACCCGAAATGATCGTGAACGAATAAAGTGACTCAGCGATCTGAGCTTGCTCGGAGGCGGTAAGTAGCCCGTTGATCGAGCGGTTAAAAAAGTCTCCCATAGTCATCTATCTTATCGGTGAGCAGTTTGCTTCATAAGAGGCCACGCTTGATGGATAAACCTGATCTTAAGAAAGGCGCAGCAATCGTCGGGTAGATGTCTCAGCCTGAGTCGGATTTCCGGGACTTTGGTGGCGGAGTCGGCTGGCGCTTGCGGCTTGCCATGGGATGATGGGCCGGACTATTGTCAGGCCTTTATCAAGAGGCCTCATGGACTCAGCGGTTTTGGATTCTAGTATTTCTGTTTTCACGAATTCGTTCTTCCTCGTTTTTGCCGGAGAGATGGGCGACAAAACACAGCTCCTGGCGCTGTTGCTGGCGGCTCGGTATCGTCAGCCGTGGGTGATCTTGGCGGGTGTCTTTGTCGCGACCATTCTGAATCATGCGCTGGCCTCGTGGGCCGGCGGGCTTGTGGCCTCCTACTTTCAGCCGGAGGTACTCAAGTGGGCGCTCGCGATCCTTTTCTTTGGCTTCGCCATTTGGATATTGGTTCCAGACAAGGAAGACGAATTCAAAGAGTCGGGACGTTTAGGCGCCTTTTTGACAACGGTTGTTGCATTCTTTTTGGCCGAGATGGGTGACAAGACGCAGCTAGCGACGGTCGCGCTCGGCGCGCGGTACACGCAAGTCTGGATCGTCACCTTGGGTACCACCATGGGGATGATGGCGTCCAACGCGCTCGCCATTTTCCTTGGTGAAAAGCTCTTAAAGCGCATCCCGATGAAGTGGGTGCGAGTTTTTGCCTGCATCTTGTTTTTTCTGTTTGGAATAGGAATTCTTGTTTTCTGAGCCGAAAGGTGAAATCGATATAAACAGGCACTGTCTGTAAGTTTTTAGGGAGGATCTTATTCTACACCTGCCGCCATTGATTTCTGACCTTGGTATGATCCTCCTGATTGCGGGTGTGGTAACGATCCTTTTTAAGAAGATCGGTCAGCCGGTCGTTCTCGGCTACCTGATCGCCGGGTTTCTTGTTGGACCAGAAGTCAGTTTTTTCCCCACGGTGCAAGAAAAGGACGCGATCAAGATCTGGGCAGAAATTGGCGTCATCGTTTTGCTTTTTGGTCTTGGCTTAGAGTTTAGTTTCAAAAAACTCATGGCGGTTGGGCGCGGTGCTTCAATTACGGCGCTGACCGAGGTCGTCTTCATGCTGGGGCTTGGCTTTCTAACAGGGCAAGCCTTTGGCTGGAACTCCATGGACAGCCTGTTTTTGGGTGGGATCTTGTCGGTCTCTTCGACCACGATCATCATCCGGGCCTTCGACGAACTCGGCTTTCGGCAGCGAGGTTTTGTCCAACTTGTCTTCGGGGTCCTCATTGTCGAGGACCTTGTGGCTATCTTGCTTCTCGTGTTGCTTTCGACGATCGCAGTCACACACTCCTTCGAGGGTTCCCAGCTTCTGCTTTCAACGGCCAAGCTCGGCTTTTTTCTCTCGATCTGGTTTGTTGCCGGAATTTTTCTCGTTCCTTGGTTTTTGAGAACGACGAGGAAGTTCATGAACGAGGAGACGACTTTGATCGTCTCGTTGGGGCTCTGCCTCTTGATGGTCACGCTTGCCACTCACGCTGGGTTTTCTGCGGCACTTGGTGCCTTCATCATGGGTTCCATTTTGGCTGAGACTCCGGACGGAGAAAAAATTGAACACACGTTGAAGCCCGTTCGCGACCTCTTTGCCGCGATCTTCTTCGTGTCCGTTGGTATGTTGATCGAGCTTGAGCCGCTTCGAGGCCACTGGGGCGCAATTGTCGTGGTGACGTTGGTCACCATCTTTGGCAAGGCCCTCAGTAGCTCGATCGGAGCCCTGATGGGTGGGCAGAGCATTCGGACCTCCATTCAGAGCGGGATGAGTCTGGCTCAGATCGGCGAGTTTTCGTTCATCATCGCAACACTTGGTCTGAACCTGAAAGTCATCTCGGACTTCCTCTACCCACTGGCAGTCGCGGTTTCCGCAATCACCACTTTGACAACGCCGTATCTGATTCGCGCCAGCGATCCAGTTTCGTTGTGGTTGATCGGCAAACTCCCGCCGTCGATTCGTAACCGCGCTACAGGTGATGTGAAAAGCCAGAGTCTTTCCGAGCAAGGGTCGAGCGGACAGGGCGAGCTTTTGCGACTTTTCTTGAACACGATTCTGGTGGTAGCCATCGGGATCGCCGCCAAACTCTTGCTGTTTCCATTTTTGGAAGGACGGTTCGGAGACGGTTGGATGCCGGAGGTGGTCTGCATCACGGTCTCTATTTTTGCAGCTCTGCCGTTTCTCTGGGGAATCGTCAATGGCGCAGCCCTGATGAAGGCTCGTGGATACCGAATCGATGACATTCGAGACCTGACTACTCAAGCGCTCTTCATGTTGGGTGCGCGGCTTTTGATGGCGCATTTTCTTTTAGCGTTTTTGATCTCACAATTTGTCTCGGCGATTTGGTCGTTTGCTTTGGTGGCCACGATTGCGATCGTGGTGGGATATCTGGGAGCAAAAAACTTTTCTAAGATCTACATTTGGCTAGAACGACGTTTTCTATCGAACCTCAATGAGCGCGACGTGGCTGAACGCAAGCGCAACAACATTCCGCAGCTAGCTCCTTGGGATGCGCATTTGTCTCGCGTGCAGGTCAGTCCGGACTCTGACTTGGTGGCTCGTCGTTTGTCAGAAATAGGTGTTCGAGAAAAGTTCGGTGTCACCGTGGCGATGATCGAGCGCGGAAGTCGTCAAATTCTGGCGCCGCGCCGGGATGAGTTTGTCATGGCGTTTGATCGTCTGATTGTGATTGGAACCGACGAGCAGCTGACACGGTTTGCGGCGGTCGTGGAGGCCCGTGTCGGAGACGAGGAGGCCGGCAGTGCTCCACAGGAAAGCGCCACGATTCCAGTCGCCACAAAGTACGAACTCAAATCCGTTAGTCTTGGAGTTCATCACCGCTGGGTGGGGAAGTCGATTCGTGATTCAGGCATTCGAGAGGCCAGCGACGGACTTGTTGTGGGACTAGAGCGCGCCGGTCAGCGAATCTTAAATCCAGACGCCACCATGACTCTAGAAGTTGGCGATGATGTCTGGATCGTGGGTGATCCCGGTAAGATCACTCAGCTCTAAGCCGTCTGAACTTAAGTCGCTTCGCATCCAATTGCGAATTCGTGAACCTCCCTCCTGGACAGGTCAATTGCGAGTCGTTAGTCTGGCACCTATGAAGCGGGCTTTTGTTTCCCTCTTTGTGATGGTGGCTCTGATCGCAAATGCGATCATGGCGGACGCCCATGCCGCTTCTCCTGACGCCAATCTTCACGCCGTCAGTGAATCCCAAACACCTATTCACGGTAGCGTCGGTAGCGCGGACTGCTTGGGTGAGGATTGTTTGGATCATTGCCGTGACAAAAACTGCTCAGAGGCCCCTTGCACGGGCGGGCAGTGTCCGACCCATCATCACCACAGAACTAGTTGTCATCACGCCTCCGTACCGTTCTTGCGCACAACTGGCTTCGTGAGTGCGGCCGAGTCGGCTCTGCGGTTATATGCACGGCAAGTTTCTTCGACCTTACTGCCGGGGCCTGATCTCGATGGGCCCTTTCAACCTCCTCGATCCTTTACTTAGTAGTTCGTAGCAATTGCACAGCTCGTGCGATTTGTGGTCTTGCCTAAGTTATTTGAGGAGGAAACGTGTTAAATGCACTGATTCGATTTGCCCTGAATCACCGGTTACTCGTCGTGTCGCTGACGGCGGCCATGGTGGTTTACGGAGCGATCGCAGTTTCAAAACTTTCTATCGATGTCTTTCCTGACATTACCAAGCCGACGGTCAACATCATGACGGAAGCGCATGGTATGGCTCCTGAAGAAGTGGAGACACGAGTCACGCTTCCAATCGAGAGCTATCTGAACGGCTTACCAGGTGTCGAACGGATCCGTTCGCAGTCCGGCATCGGTTTATCGGTGATCTACGTGGAGTTTGCATGGGGTACCGACATCTATCGCGCCCGTCAGCTCGTACAGGAGAAACTGAATCTGACAAAAGAGCGACTGCCAAAAGAGATCGCCCCCATCATGGGGCCTGTGGGGTCTTTGATGGGTCAGATTCAGCAGATTGCAGTGACCAACATCGAAGATGGCAAGGGTGAAACACTTGATCCGATGGAGCTTCGAAGCCTTGCAGATTGGGTGATTCGCCCGCGGCTGATGACGATTCCGGGAATTTCTCAAGTCATCGCCATTGGTGGCGGTGTCAAACAGTATCAGATTCTGATATCGGCCGAAAAGCTGAACCGATTTCAACTGTCGATCGAACAGATCGATAGCGAGTTGGCAAAAATCAGTCAAAACACGACGGGTGGATTTCTCGAGCGAGAGACGTCTGAGTTCCTGGTGCGCAATATCGGCGTCGTGCGGGATCTCGAAGATATCAAGAAGACGCTTGTGGGGCTTCACTTTGGACGCCCGGTTTTGGTGGAAGACATCGCAGAAGTCCGAATCGGTGCTCGGCTTAAGCGCGGCGATGGCAGCTACAACGGCAAACCTTCGGTGGTGATGACGATTCAAAAACAGCCTGGCGCTGACACGGTTCGCATCACGCGTGACATTCAGGCCGCGCTTGAGGAGCTTCGGCCTACACTTCCGAAGA
>CAKQVW010000241.1 GCA_934277865.1 uncultured Pseudobdellovibrionaceae bacterium
GAAGATCATCGGCTGGTTGGCCGCGTATCCAATCAGCACCGGAGTGGCCCCGGGAATCGCACCTGGCACTGCTCCAAACGCCCAATGTTTTTTCCACCAGAGCGTGTATGGAAGGTTGTAGAGAATGACGGTTCCAACACCAAGCCAGAACACCGTCTGGTTCACCAAAATCGCCGCCATTGCGCCGATCGCAACGAACCCAAATCCCAAGATCCATGCTTGCGTGCGAGAAACCTTGCCGGAAGGGATGGGTCGCTTCGCCGTGCGCGGCATTCGCGCATCTATCTGGCTTTCCTGTGCTTGATTCAAGGCGAAGCTACCAGCGGACAGAAAGTAAAGGGCGGCAAAGGTGGCCAGTATATGGCCAAGGTCCCAAGACGTTTGAAACGGATGGCTCATGGCATAGCCAGCAGCTCCCGTGACCAGAACAAAAACCACGATTCCAGATTTCGTCAGATCGAAAAATAAACGCAAAAACAAAACCCCACCGTTTCGATGGGGTTTTGTCGCTTTTTGACCCAGTGCCGTCAAGCACTCTTGGTCCAAGCTTTGATCAATTCAAAGCTTACAGAGTGGACTGTTCAGAAACTCGTGTCACGATATCGAGAATCGAGAAGAACCACAGCACCAGCAAGAAGAAAACGCCCGTGCCAATGATCACTCGGTTCATCATATAGTCGTACTTCAAATGCATGAAATAGGCGAGAACGAGCGCCGCTTTCACCGAAGCGATGCCAAACGCGACCACAGCGTTAAACGCGCCGAAGTCGAACCACGTTACCGCAACCGTGATGAAGGTCAGGAAAATCAGGGCCGCAAAAACCTGCAAATAGGTCTTAAGCGGGATGATGTGATGTTCGTGAGCGCCGTGTGAAGTATTTCCCATTTTCTTTCTCCCTTATTCTACCAGGTAAAGCAGTGGGAAGAGGTAGATCCAAACCAAGTCGACCAAATGCCAGAACAGACCAACACCCTCAACCGGAGTGTAGTAGTTCGGGCCAAATTCGCCTCTCATCGTGCGAATCAATACCCAGCCGATGAGGCCCATGCCGATAAGTACGTGAATCCCGTGAATTCCCGTCATCATGAAATAGAACGAGAAGTACAGCCCGATGTTCTCCGGCAGCTTCAAATTTCCGATTTCAGACGCGATCATGTCCGCGTTTCCAGCGTACCAGTCACCAGGCAACAGACCGAGGTGAATCTTGTGCGAGTATTCGAGGTACTTGATTCCCATGAAGATGAATCCGCAGAGGATCGTGATCGCAAGCGAGATCACGGCCTTCTTCTGCTGTTGGATCTGGCAATAGTAGATCCCCAATGCCATCGTCAAAGAACTGAAGAGAAGAACAACCGTGTTGGTTGCTCCGTACTTCACGTCCGTGAACTTTGAACCGATCTTGAACGTCTCTGGGAAGAGATGGTGGAAGATCGCGTAGGCGACGAAGAGTCCACCAAACATCAAAATTTCTGTGCAGAGGAAAACCCAAACTCCCTCTTTTGAACTCTGATGCTCGTGCTCAGCACTTTCATAATGATGAGCGTGGTGGCGAACCGAGTGGGTATTTCCGTGATTAGCGGTACTCATATGGACCTGCCGTTACAATAGGTGTTGTGTGGAAGTTCTCGTGTGGAGGCGGAGAAGACGTCTGCCATTCGAGAGTCTTCGCACCCCATGGGTTTGGACCTGCTGGCTTTCCTTTCAGAAGGCCATGGATGATCGTGATCAGCGCGACGACGAACCCGATGCCGATGAGGTAGGAACCGATTGTCGACACTTTATTCAGGTGTTCGTACTCCGGCAAATAGTCGAAGTACCGGCGAGGCATACCCAGCGATCCAAGAACAAACTGCGGATAAAACGTGACGTTGAAGCCGACGAAGATGAACACGAACGAAATTCGCGCCCAAGCATCGTCACAGAGCTTTCCGAACATTTTCGGGAACCAGTAGTAGATTCCACCCATGATCGCCATCAGCGTTCCACCGACCATCACGTAATGGAAGTGGGCAACGACGAAGTAAGTATCATGGAAGTGAACATCCGTCGCAACGGTCGCCAAGAAGATCCCTGTTACTCCACCGATGGTGAAGAGGAACATGAACCCAAGAGCGAACAACATCGGCGAAGCCAAGTTGATCGACCCTTTGTAAAGCGTCGCGATCCAGTTGAAGAGCTTAATCGCGGTCGGAACACCGACCAACATCGTCAGGAACGAGAAAACAACGCCTGCGATTTCCGACTGGCCCGATACAAACATGTGGTGACCCCACACGAAGAACGAAACCGCCGCGATCGCCAAACTCGAGTACGCGATCGCGGTGTAACCGAAGATCGTTTTACGAGCGAACGTCGTGATGAGTTCTGAGATCACACCGAAAGCCGGGAGGATCATGATGTAAACGGCAGGATGCGAGTAGAACCAGAAGAAATGTTGGAACAAGACCGGATCACCACCAAGCGCCGGGTCAAAGAACCCGATGCCGAAGATGTTTTCCGCCGCGAGCAACAAAACCGTGATCGCAAGAACCGGTGTCGCCAGAACCTGAATGATCGCTGTCGAATACAGCGCCCAAACAAACAGCGGAATCCGATTCATCGTCATGCCAGGAGCGCGCAGTTTATGAGTCGTCACAACAAAGTTCAAACCCGTGAGAATCGAAGAGAACCCTGCGATGAAAACGCCCAGAGCCATACAGATGACAGCCGGAGCGTGTTTGATCGAATAGGGCGTATAGAACGTCCAGCCTGTGTCAGCCCCGCCGTAAAGTAACGACAAGAGCGCCACACCCGCACCAAGCAGCAGGCAGTACCAGCTGAGGAGGTTCAAGCGTGGAAACGCAACGTCCTTTGCGCCGATTTGCATCGGGAGGAAGAAGTTCCCCAAAAACGCCGGAATACCAGGGATGATGACCAAGAAAACCATGATCGCCCCGTGATACGTCATCACGCGCGCGTAGGTCTCCGCCGTCATGATCGTCTCACCGCTCGACCAGAGCTCGGTGCGAATCGCCAAGGCGAAAAGCCCACCGACCAGGAAGAAAATCATAACCGTGATGAAGTACATGATGCCGATGCGCTTGTGATCAAGCGACGTCAGCCAAGACCAGAGACCCTTTTGATGATTCAGATAGTTGTGCTCGCCGTGAGCGCCTGTAGATGCCATGGTGCCCACCTCCTTACTTCAATGTCTTTATGAATTCGATAATCGCGTTAACTTCATCATCCGAGAGCTGACCAGCATAAGCCGGCATGACGCCCTTCGGGAAAGTTGCAACGACTTGCGAGTTCGGGTTCAAGATCGAATCACGAAGATAGTTCTCATCCGCTTTCGCCGAGCCACCGCCGTCGAAGCTACGGCTCGAGCCCCAGAGTCCTTTGAAGGTCGGACCAACGACTCGAGAACCATCCGCACTGTGACAACCGACGCACGCCTTAGCAGCGAAAAGCGCCTTGCCCTGATCGGCCAAAGTCAAAGCTCCGCCGCCTTCTGACGCCAACCACGCTTCAAACTCTGCAACAGGAACGGCTTTCACCATCGCCTTCATCGCCGAGTGGCCAGAACCGCAGAACTCGGTACAGAAGACCCAGTAGTCACCGGGTTTTTCGATATTGAACCAAAGCGACGTGTAACGTCCCGGTACGATATCTTGCTTCACACGCGCCGCAGGCAGGTAGAATGAGTGCAGAACTGGACGATCCGTCGGATCCGTCGAGTTTGCCGAAATCTTTTCAGATCCCATGATCAGTTTCACCGGACGGCCGACCGGTACAACCATTGTCGCTGGTGTCTTTTGACCTTTGTCATCGAGACCTGCGACGACTTCTTTGCCGCTCTTATAAAGGAAGCGCCAATCCCACTTCTTCGCCATGACATGAACTTCCAGCGCATCCGCAGGAACGGTTCGCATGTCGTGATAGACCTTCCATCCCCAAACGAAGACGAACATGAAGATCAAAAACGGAATAAACGACCAGAGAAACTCCAGCGCGTAGTTATGCGAGATATACGCCGTCTTATCTGTCGCCGACCGGCGCTGATACTTATAGACGAAGTAGAACATCCCCCCGATCAGGATGATAAACGAGATCAAGCTCGCGATCAGAAGAAACGCGTAGATCTTGTCGACCTCTGCTGCTGTGGTGGTCACCGCCGGCGGCATGAATGTGCTCGCCGTGGCAGTTGAACCCGCCACAACAGCACCTACAGCTGCCAACAATCCCGCAAATACACGGGGCTTGAGTTTCATGAAGTCTCTCCTCTTCGAGCGCCTGACGCCCGAACTTCTATCTTATAAAATCAAACGCGCTTTCAAGTGTCCTGCTGCTCTCGGCGCGCCCGTAGCCAAAACGGCAACAAAAATGCGCCAAGAACCAAGATGATCATCACACCACCAGCGCGCATCACACGTGACGCGGCGATTGTGAAACGACCCTCCTTTGGGTCCCAGTGAAAGCAAGCCAAAGTCAGTTTATCAACCAGGTTCCCGACCTGACCCTTTGAGGCCTCGATCATCGAGAGACGAATGGTTTTAGGTTCGAACGTGATTCCAAAGAAGTAGCGGCTAATCGTTCCATCAGGAGAGATGGCATAGGCTGCGGCCGCGTGAGCGTACTGCTTTTGTTCTTCATCCCAGCGATATTTAAAACCAAGTGTTTTCGCCAGAGGCTCAATCGAACTCACGTCGCCCGTCAAAAAGTGCCAGCCTTTTGCGCCGTCAGCGCGACCGTATTCCTTCAAGTAGCTTTCACGCTTAGCTGCCGCCAACTCGGGCTTTTCTTTCGGGTCAAAACTGATGACGACGACATGAAACTCGTCACCGAGAGGCTTCTGCATGGCCTTGAAC
>CAKQVW010000242.1 GCA_934277865.1 uncultured Pseudobdellovibrionaceae bacterium
ATCAAGGCCAGCCGCCTTCCGCGACCGTCTGGCGCTGAACGAAGCTCGTATCCAACAAATGCAAAACTCTCTTTTGTCTGTCGCCAAACTTCCAGATCCTGTTGGAGAAATTCTGGAAAATATAACTCTCACGAGCGGCGTTAGTGCCAAAAAAGTCCGAAGTCCTCTAGGCACAATCCTTGTCATCTTCGAGTCGCGTCCAAACGTCATCCCAGAGGTTTTTGCGCTCGCCTTCAAGGCAGGAAACTCCGTCTGCCTAAGGGGTGGTTCGGAATCCCAATCCACCAATCGCCTACTTTACCAAATCATCGAAGACACACTTCGTCAGCTCCTGCCATTTCCAGATACGGACGAATCGCTCTCCACCAATCGACCCATTCCCTTTATGGGAATCGATGACTACGACCGCGCGTTGGTAGGCCGCCTTTTACAACGCTCCGACATCTTCGACATCTGTATCCCGCGCGGCGGAGATGAGCTCATTCGCCGAGTGACCAGCGAGTCACGAATGCCGGTCATTAAAAATGATCGTGGCCTCTGCCATCTCTACGTTCATGAGAAAGCCAATCTCGACATGGCACTGAAAATCGCGATCAATGCCAAAACACAGCGCCCCAGTGTCTGTAACTCGATTGAAACCCTGCTCGTCGATCGCAGCATTGCACACCAGTTTTTCCGCGTCGCTGTGCCGGCCTTGTATCAGCTAGGCGTCAGCTTCTACGCCTGCGAGGACTGCATCAGAATTTTGAAAAACGCACCTGACTCCATCGCTAAAACCGACCACGTCGAAAGCCCCTGGGCCGAGGCGCTTCATGCCGTCGACGTCCAATCCTATTCAAGCGAATATCTTGATCTCAAATTAAATCTCAAGATGGTGGAAGGACTCGAACCGGCACTTCATCATATCGCGACATATGGCTCGCAACATTCCGAGTGCATTGTCACAGACGACGAAGCAACCGCCCGAGAGTTTCAAAATTCCGTGGATGCGGCATGTGTTTACTGGAACGCCTCAACCCGATTCACAGATGGCTTCGAATTTGGTCTCGGTGGCGAAATCGGAATTTCCACTCAGAAGCTTCATGTCCGAGGTCCAGTGGGACTCAAAGAGCTGACCAGCGCAAGATGGATTTTGGATGGCCACGGCGAAGTCCGCGCCTGATAGCCAGGCGTCTCATACTGGGACTAGAAATCAAATTTCTTAATTTTAAATTAAGAGAAATCCGATACATCCAACATGTCCATGTCGGATTCGCCGAAGACCATCGTCGTCGGGATTGGTGAGTCAGCTTTTGCTGGCTCACTCGAGCCAACTGAAATCATTCGGCACCTAGGCACAGGTGGCATGGGTGAAGTATTTCTCTGCGTAAATCCGCGCTATCGGGAAAATCAAAGCCCACGCCTTCCTAAAGAAATCGCGGTTAAAACCCTCTCGCCCGAATTTAATCAGGACCAAGAACTCCTTAAGCGTTTCGAGGCAGAGGCCAAAGCACTTTCCCCGATCGAGCATCGAAATGTGGTTCGGCTATACGACTGGGGAACCTTTCAAACAGGCGATCGTGTGGGCCAGCGATACATCTCGATGGAGTATATCCAAGGAGTTTCCCTGCATCAGCTCGGGCGCGCAAGACGTCTGTCGTTTCCAGATATCTTGGACTTCTCCATTCAAATCGCCGAGGGCCTCTCCGCAGTCCACCGCACGAACGTCATCCATCGCGATCTGAAGCCAGCCAATATCATGATCACGACAGATGGCGTGGTGAAGATCATCGATTTTGGTATCGCCAAACCAAGCTCGCTTGCAAGCGAGGCCGAATCCGGCGATCGAGGCTTTAAAACGAAGACCGGCATTATCTTCGGCACGGTCAACTACCTGGCTCCTGAACTCCTTCTCGGAGCGCCTGCTTCTGTTCAGTCCGATCTTTACGCAATTGGCCTCATTATCTGGGAAGCCCTCAATGGCGCAACTCCGTTTAAATCGACGTCTTTTGCTGAAACCATGAAGCGGGTCTCCGAAGAGTCCCTCCCTTGGTCAGAATCGACGATCGACATCGCCCCTCCTGGGTTTGTTCGACTGATGAACCAACTGACGGCCAAAGACCCGGCGAAACGTCCACACTCCGCCGAGGAACTCGCCGAGCGGCTCCGAAAAATCCAAGCCGAGGCAAAATGGCCGAAAGTCTTTAATCGTCGGTCGCGCCTTGACCTTGGTTTTTCTTGGGCGAAAGAAACATTCGAGCTTCTTCGATCCAATGCTATTCCGGAAAGCGATTTCATCTACGTTCTACAGAGTGTCGAAGATTTGATGATTCAAAATCGCGACATCCGATTAAAGTCTCAGGCCCACATCGTCGTCGACGACTCACTTCTGACACAGGCTCTGCAGGCCTTCCAAAGCGCCCGTCAAGAGGCGGCACTTGCCCGTCAAGCTCGACTAAAATCCGAGATCCTGGCCGGAGAAAAGCCACGCGCAGGCACCGCACAAGTGTCAGTCGCCGTCGGCACAGCGGCCGCCGCTAGTTCGGCACTTGGCCGTCCGCCAGCAAAGCCACTCGTCGTCGATCGCCGCGAGATTTCACGTCAGATTCAAGCCACCAACTCCAGACAGCCGAGCACCACTTTAAGAGCGGTTACCGGCGGGATCGCGGTCGTCATCTTCTCGATTGGTGCGTTCTTCTACGTTCAGAAAATGCGTGAAACTTTGCATTCTCATGAATTGGCATCTTCCGGAATCCTCCCTGAAGTGAGCCAGCTAAATTCGTGGCGTGAACGCGCCATCTTACAAACCTTTCTCGCCTGGAAGCCTGGAACAAAACTGATTTACGAAACAGAATTTCGCACGAACAACGGCATCAAACGCGAGTCACAAGAGCGCAGAGAGATTTTAAAACTGGGAAACGGAAGAGTTTATTGGAAAACAGATCTCGAAGATCAAGTTTCAATCCCGATCTCAATGCTTCCTCTTGAATCGCTGTTTCGGCCAAATATCGAAATCGGCGCCAACCCAATTGAATTCTCTGATCTGCAAGATCCGGCAAATCTGGAAGCAGACAAGGTCTTCTCAATTGAGATTCAGTCCACGGCCCATCAGGCCCGCGAACGAACCTCTTGCCGGCCTGTCGGCCGAACCAAGGCGGGTCATTTCAATTCTCAGCAAGAGATCATCCAGATCGATTGCACCAGAGAAACCTATAGCGGAATACAGCTCAGCCACCGCTCAACTGAAACCTATAAACTCGCAGCTGGTCTTGGCATCGTGATGGAATATCAAATCAGAACCGAGACATTCGACGCTCGAGGGTCGGTGCAATCGACCACTCTGAAGTCAGCCAAACTCAACGAGACCATCTCGACGGTCCGTTCAATATAAAAAACCCGCATCGGTGGTCCGACGCGGGTCTTTTGAGGAAGTCTTCGTTTTAAACGGAGCTTAGAAAGCAAATGGCGATCTGTTTGCATCCATTTCTGCGATCCAAGCAGCAACCGAGTTCATGATGGCAAGATACTGACTGAGTTCCATATAGGCCTCTTGATCGTCAGCCAAAAGCTTTTCGACGTACTCTTTCAAGCCGTCGTCGCCAACGAGAAAGCGCTTGTATTCAGGATTCAGTACGACCTTCGCCGAAATTTCGAAACCATCGCGCGATCCAGAAACAGTGAATTCGATCGACTTGAATTCTGCTTCTGTCACGGGCTTTTCAGCAGGCAGCTGAGTCAGATCGACTTTCGCCGAAAGACTCATTTTGATCGACTCAACGTCGCCGTTTGCATCAACTTTCTTCTCAACAACTTTCGCATCGATTGTCGCGGCTGTTCCATACTCTTCCGTGTAGCCCTTTGCCGAATCAACTGCGAGATCTTCGAGTTCTTCAGAGAAGTCGTTGATCAGCTTTTGACCGAAGGCCTTTACGACATCCAGCTTCAGTGAAGCTGTGAGGTTTGCGGTTGGGTTGGTGCCGTCGCCGTACGAGTAGTCCGCGTTTGAAATATCCAAAGTCACTTCATTGTTCGAACCCGCCTTAATGAAGGTACCCTTGAAACCAAATTCTGTTGCACGCACTTCATCCACGGCCAAACGTGTGAATGCGAAGTCGACCGCCGTCTTCTGGTCATTGAATGGCTGAACGAGAGCTGCGACCTTCTGGTTGACGTCAGATAGCGAAATAACGCCCGTTGCTGCCAAGGCGCTGCCGCCTACAACAAGACTGAGAGCCGCAAATTGAGTAAAGGCCAAGGCTTTCTTCATCGAAAAACGCGAAGTTCCCATTAGATTCCCCCCGGAATATTAGGTGTTTTCGTAAGTCTGTGAACGCACGCGCCGTTCTAGCAGGACACCTCACCTATCTAGGGAAATTCTTCGCCGTTCGGGAATTTTTTCTCGAAGTCCGCCCTCCTTAATCGTAGTCACGGCGCGCAATTACCCGGAAGCAGGGCTCCGAGAGCCTTCTACTAGGATGACGAAGACCGTGTTAGGATCCCTCCATGACACTGATCGATCAGACTCCGAAGATACCTAAAGCCGTTCTCGTCGGCATCAAACTCTCTGGGCAAACCGATGCCGAGATTCAAAGTTCGCTCGACGAACTTGAACGCCTTGTCACGACTTTGGGGTACGACGTGATCGGCCGACTGTGGCAAAAGCGAAATTCCACAAAGTCCGCAGCGGTCTTGGGCGACGGAAAACTCCAAGAGCTGGCGAAATGGACAGGCGGGACTGGCGAAATCGGGCCCTTCTTCGAAAAGAAAAAGTCCAAAGCCGCGCTTCGCTGGGAAAAAGAAGAACTTGAAGCCGAACTTGCCGAGCAAGAAAGCTCTGGAGAAGACCTGGATAGTGCCGTTGAGGAAAT
>CAKQVW010000243.1 GCA_934277865.1 uncultured Pseudobdellovibrionaceae bacterium
CCAGGGCCTTGTTGATGGAGCCCGACTTGATTTTGGCGGACGAGCCGACTGGGGCACTTGATCCGCAAACCTCACGCGAAATCTTAAAGCTCTTTGACGAAATTCGCGCCAGTGGGAAAACCGTCGTGATTATCACGCATGATGAGTCCGTGGCCAGAACGTGTGACCGTGTGATTCGTATCCAAGACGGCTTGATTGTCGAGGAGGAAAAGTCCTCGGTCCGGTCGCTTGGTGAGGCAAATCAAGTCACGCGGACGGTCTCGGCCGATGTGTTTGATTCCCCTTCGCGTGGGCGAAGCAGCCGTGGTTTTGCAAATCTGCTTCAGTTCGGTCGTTACTATTCACCTCGGCGTTCGATTGACACTTTGAAGCGAAGCCCATCTCGTAGCTTGTTGACGATGATCGGTGTTGCAGTAGGTGTCGCGGCGGTGGTCTCGATGATTTCCGTCGGCCGTTTTGCAAAAGATCGAATTTTGGAATCCTATGGCTCACTGGGTGTTCGTAATTTCAAGCTCTGGGGATATCCAAATTGGCGACTTTCACTTTCTAAACCCCTGGAAGTTTTTTTTCGAGAATTGAAGGTCGAAGATTTGGAGACCTTAATAAGTCTTTTCCCAGAAATCGACTCGTACTCGCCGATGGCGCGTTATTGGGGACCAGAGGTGTCTTTTCTGGGAAAGACAATCTCTCAGGATCTCAACATGCTCGGTGTGAATGAGCATGGGATTCGACTTAATCAGTTCAAGATTGATGTCGGTCGAGGCCTGACGGCTCTTGATATCGAAGACCGAAATAGTGTCTGTGTGATGGGTTCTGGGCTAGCACAGCAGCTAGGGGTGACGCGCGATTTGGTGAAGAACTCGGAACTTCGACCTTTGATCTTCATCAAAAATCGAGACATGCGCTTTGCCTGTCGTCTTGTTGGGTTGTTGAAAACAAAAAAGTCGTCAGGCGAGGGGCGATGGGACAAACCAGGCTTCGAGCTGTTTTTGCCGCATACCTTTTTAAGGGCTGTTCGAGGTGAGTCTCCGAATTCGAACGAAGGGGATTTGAACCAAGTATTGTTTGAAGTGAAAGAAGGCGTGATTCCAGACACGCTGGCAAAACGTGTGAAGAGTCACTTTGATAGGAAATTCGGAGCCGCCGGAGATTTTCGTGCCGAGGCCAATGCCAAGGTTATCAATCAGATGCGAAAGTTTCTCGACATCTTTAACGTACTTTTAATTGGGATTGCATTTGTGACGTTGGCAGTTGGCAGTAGTGGAGTCACCAATATGATTCTAGTCTCACTTTCGGAACGTCTTCGCGAACTCGGAATTCGCCGGGCGGTGGGGGCGGATCCACGACATCTTCGAGAACTCGTGTTAGGCGAAAGTCTCACGCTGTGTGGCGCTGCCGGACTTGCAGGGATCGTGGTGGCACTGGTTGCGATTCATGCGACACTTTATCTGGTTTCGTTAGCCTTTCCAAAAATCGCCTTCGAATGGGTGTTTGACCCGCTTGCGATTTTTGTCAGTCTTGTCGCAATTCTCGGAGTAGGGTTTCTTTCGGGCCTCTATCCCGCACTCCGAGTTGAAAAATTGGACGTCGTCAGCGCCCTTCGCGCAGACGGTTAGCTCAATACGTATCAGTAGTAAACGCTGACCAGGAACGACGCCACGCCTGGGTTTTTTTGACTCCGAGACGTTTCTGCTAGGAGAAACGTGTAGTTGGCCTCAAGCCCAAGATTGACGGTTGAGGTGCGGAAGAACTTCATGCCAGCACCCACACGAGCCGCCCATCCGGTGGCTGTGTCATCATTGAGAATGATAGTCGAATCCGAGACTCCGGCTGTTGCGCGCCCCAATCCTGCTGTCAGGAACGGCGCGTTTTTGTTTTTATTAAAGTGATAGTTGGTTCCAATCATAAATTCTGAGAAATAAGCGTTCGACGAGTTTTTCCCTTCGATTCCTGTTGCGCGAAGTGAGAGGTCGAGATCCCAATGAGGATCAACACCCCACACAAAACCGAGGTGAAAAACCAGGCCGCTCTTATCTGTGTTTAGGTTGGTTCCCCAGGCTGGTCCAAAGCCGACTTCCCACTGCCGGGTGGCGATGTGCCGACGAGTGCCGCGCGAGACTTCATCTTCTGTGATGTCATCCACCTGCGCGTTTTGTTCGGCGCGAACCTCATGCAGCGCACTTCGCACCACACGTGCCGAGACGGTGTCGAGATCTTCGGCGTTGGCGGCTCGCATCTTCGCGGTGAAGAGCACTTTGCCACCTTTCGTCTTGTCGACAGAGAGAATGTAAGCCGAGCCCAGCTTGAGAATGCGAGCGTTTAAAACCAAATCCGCACTTTCGCTAGAGGAAGCGAGGCTGTATCCCGACTGTTCAGACACCGCCGCTTTGACGAGTTCTTGAACGGTTGCACGTAAGCTTGCCTCTTCACCTTCGGCTTGTGCGGACTGCACAAACACGGTCTCGGCGTTGGCATGGACGGCAAACAGCACCACGAGCAGTGAGAGCGCAGAAAGAATGAGTGATGGTCGTTTCATGATAAATCTCCTTACTGAGTAAAGGGTTTATCAGAGATGAAACGGCCATTAGAAGTGCTTCGGGGTCTTGACGGAGTCCGGAAATGGAACATTTGTTCCAAAACCGGATCAAAGTGGTCATTGCACGCGTGTGAAGGCGAGATCACAGCGTGAAAACGTAGAATTTAAAAGTGTGTAGCTATGTGTGGTGGGAATCAGCGTTCCGATGTGGCTAACAAAAAATCCCTCTCCACGTCGCACGATATCTGAGATCCAGCGATTTGGATCAGGCAGTGGTGCTTGGTAAACTCGCTGAGCTTCCTCGAAGGCGCTTACGGAATTTAAGAGAAATGAACCGCCGAAGTCCGCTAGGTTTCCTGCGAGCGAAAACCCTTCGCTCTGGTAACCTCGGCCGGTCTCGAACACTGGAGACACGACCGGCATAAACATCGGCGGGTACCAAGCTTGTCCGCTGAATTTCGCGTGATCACCCGAACTGCCGCTTGTGCCATAGGCCGACGAGGTGTTGAGACGGTACTGTTTGAGTTCGATTTTGCCGCCGATACTTAAGTTGCTTCCATCGGACATCTTTTCCATGCGGAATCCACGACGGAAAACGAGACTTCGGCTTTGGCGATTGTATCCGACCGAGAGGCTTAAGCTGACCGAACGTGCGAGGTTCAGTTTTCCAACTCCAACCATGAATTCCAATTTGATACCAAACTGCAGGCCACGTTCGTCCCAGTTTCGTCGAATCTCAAATTCTCCACTCTTATGGGCGTTCCATGCGCGTTTTGTCGAAATCACCATGGTATCCAACAGAAACTGCATGGCTTTTTTGAGCATGGTCTGAGGAGGTTCTTTGCCGGGTGTGAGGGTGGTTTCAATTTCCGCTTGTACTGGACCTTCTGATGGCGATGGACTTGAAGATTCAGTTGGCAGTGAGAAGGTCACACGTTCAATCGCGATTCGCTCTTGAGAAGAAAATCCGCCGCTTGCCGGTTGCGCCGAGATCTGACGTAGTGTCGCTTGAAGCGGGTCAAAGGCTTGTAGGCCTTTTTCACGCAAGCGCTCTTGATTGAGTTCAAGCGTGTAGAGTTTCTTTTTTTCGCTTCCGCTCATTGCGGCGTAGTCAAATGCTGGTCCCGCTTGAATGAGCCGGACAAAGCCTTCAAGTGTTGCTCGGTAATACTCGGCCTCCGCTTTGAGTTCGATGGCTTGGAAATTGGGGAAGTGACGAGCCGGGAGGTCGTAGTTGGTCTTGAGTTCAAAGCTTGAACCGTCGGGCAATGTGACTTGATAGCGAATCTCTCGGGGATCCAGCTTCGCAATTTTTACGTCGAGGCCAGTGAGAGCGTAAATTCCGGTTCGGTAGATCTCGGATTGATTGAAAGCGGGGAACGAATGGGCGCTTGGGGTCGCCGTCGCCATCACAGTGAGCATCACGGTGAAGCCGAGAAAAAGAAAGCGGAACAGAAGAAGGCGTAGGTCATTTGGAAGTTGAGTCGGACGTTTAGACTGACGTACCACTTGCCACCACACGTGGTTCCCAACCATTGGGAACCTTACTTGGGTTAAGCATAGATCAAGAGCCGCGCCAGCGATGGCCTCGAATTGGAACCATCGCCGCGGCAAAGGAACTGAGAGAATTTCAATAACATGCACGGCAATGTGACCAAAATAGGCTCACTGCCAAATGTTCAGACAGCGCTCACTAATAAAGATTCACGTGTGTCGTCGAACCGTCGCCACGGACGTGGAACTGATCCACTCCTTGCGCCTTCTTAAGCACCGAGCTCATCGACCACTCCAGCCCCAGGTCGACGCCTGGAACCGGGTTTGCGCGTGTGCCGGTGTTTAGAGGCTGGCCGACTTGCACCTGACTATTGAGTGTGAAGCCCCAAGAGACATTCACATTGGTTGGCAGAATGGTCGCATTGGCCAGAAATTGGCCGCGACCATTTAAACGACCGCCGTAGTGAAAGGCGACTGTGTAGGTGTGAGAGATAACGGTTACACCGTAGAGGTTTTTTGCGGCGATCGTGTAGCTCTTGGCCATCGGGCCCCGCCAAGTTTCCATTTCCGTCCACGCCGGTGAGACGTCGGGAAGGACGGAGATCGACTGTGTTTTCACATTCACGACCGGTTGATTGTTTCGAATCACGTCCCAGAGTTTTTGTCCGACCGTGATCCAGCGTTTGATATCGCCCAGGTCGCCGGCAAGGTCGGTCAAGGCGTCGCCAAGTGAGCTCGGCAAGGTCTTATCAGCTGCCGAAGGAGGTGGGCTGTTTGTCGAATTTTCGAGGAGCCAGTCGGTCGTGGAA
>CAKQVW010000244.1 GCA_934277865.1 uncultured Pseudobdellovibrionaceae bacterium
GAGTCGACCTTGCTGACCTGGCGAATGATTGGCCGTAGTCGCGCTCAGCGCTTAGGGTGGCTCAAGCTCGAGTTTTTGCTGCTTTTTGTGGGCCTCGGTCTGCTTTACATCTACGTGTATCGGCCGTTGGGTGGAGCGCTGAAGAACTCGGAATGGGCGACGCCGGTGCGGTCCGGATTTGTCGCATTTGCGGTGACTCACTATATCAGTGAGGGTTTTTTCTATCGCTTCCGCAATCAACACACCCGCAAATTTATCGCGCCGCTGATGAAGCCCTGATCCGCGGCTGTCTTTTGTTTTATTTTTCTGTCGGATAGGTTTTGGGTGTCGGAGGCTTCGTCAGATAGCCGCGCTCCAGCCACACCACAAACTCGTCGCCTTTTTGGTTTTTCACCACAGCAGAAATACCTTTTTGAATTCTCAAGGAGACCGGGTGAATGACCTGTGACTCGCGGTCTTTATTGAGATTGTAGTCACGTGAGTAGAGCGTGGTTTCCCAAATTGGTTCGCCATTGTCGATGGCGTTGGCCACGACGGCGTATGAATACCCACACGTCTTGATGACGGAATTGAGAGTGGTGGGAACCTTCGCTTCTTCCGGTGTTGCCGGTGGGCACGGGCGTTCGCGTATCGAGACCGAGTATTGGATCTTATCTTTTTTTACAGGCGGCACGGGCGGTTTTTTGGAGGCCGCTTTTTCGGATGCCAGTGACAGCGATGAGAGTGTCAAAATCGCAAGTGTGGCGGCGGTGGTCAGGATGTTTTTCATATCGGTCACCTCTAGCAAGCAGGATGACCTATTCCAGCACGATTGGGAACTCGGCAACCGGAATTGTCGCGCCTTGGAAGGGGCGGAATCGGATCCGGCCCAAAGCCTCGACCAAACACCGCTCAAACAGCTCGTCTTGAAACGGTGAGCGCAGTACCTTGGTCTCTTCGACTTTGCCACTTGCGAGGATTTTGAAGGTCACCAAAACTTCGCCGCGAGGAAGTTCCCCGGCTGTGCGCTCGCCGCTTTCTTCGCTCATGCGGTTGACCATCGAAACATAACACTTTTGGAAGCCACCGGCCTGAGCCTTCATCTGCGAGCGAATGTCATCGTTGGTAAGTGTTGAGCTGAGGAGGCTCGCATCGGTAGGACCTGATTCGCGAGACTCCTCTTTGGCGTCTGCGCCGGCCTGATTTGTGACTTTGCTTTTGGGATCAATCGTCGGGAGTTCGGTCGAGGGCATTGTCGCGAGTTCGGACTCTTTCTCGGCTTCCATTTTTTCGACGATCTCGGCCGTGGAGTTTTCTTGTTCGGAAAGTTCACCGCCAGCAGCGCCATTGGCAGCGGCCGTTGCTTCGTCCGTGACGGGAATCAATGGAACCTTGCGCGCAATCGTTCCGGCTTTGTACTCAATCGGAACACCGTTTTGAGAAATCGTGAAGGTCTCACTTGTGCCCGGGTTCAGAACGGTGAATTCACCCGCAATCAGCGTGGCGTGCACGGTGCCTTCTTGTGTCGGATCGAGCTCGGCCACCAGGCGTGAGTTAGCAAGTAGGCGAATGGTTGGACCCGATTGAAATTCAATCACGGCGGCCGAGGCCGATTGCGTTTGCACCAGCGCTTCGGCGACCAGCGGTTGCACAACGGCCTGATAAAACTGTGTGCCGCGAGGAGGGCGAATTTCGACCTGGCCTTCGACGGACTGAATATGGCCGATCACGGCCCCGGTCATTTCATGAACACTGGGGGGCGGTGAGTGCTGTGAGTTGGGTTCGCCAATCAGGTTGCTAAAGTTTAATAGGCCCGCTTGGGAAAGAATCAACGCGATCGCCGCCATCGCTCCGATCGAGGCGATGATCGCAATCAAACGTCGATTTTCAGGGGGAGGCGATTGGGGCCCCATGACGGGCCCGGATTGCGATTGGCTCGGCTCTGAACTTTCGTCCTCAAGCTGAGAGGTCACTTCGTTTTCGACTCCGGAGCTGGGGCCGTCGTTCCAGGCATTGCAGGAGTTGTCGTGCCCGGTGCAGCGGGAGCCGAGATTGGCGCTGTCGCGCCGGCATCTTGAAGATTTTCGAAGACCGAACCCGAGCTCGCTTCGCGACGAGACATCATCGTGAGCAGCAAGCAGCAAATACCAAAGACGATCGCGGTATAGCGCGTGAGTTTTTGCAGAAGTGTCGCGCCACCAGTTGCACCGACAACTGTGTTGGAACCTGTGCCGCCGAACATTGCGCTTCCACCAGACGCCTTGGGATCTTGCAAAAGCACGAGAGCAATCAAGAGCAAGCAGGAGATAATCTGAACGACGAGGATCAATGTCATCATGGGTGCAAAATCCCTTATTGATTGAGCAAGGTTACATCAGCCCCATGGTTATAGTTCTGAACCGGCTACTACGTCCAACGATTTTCTCGCCGCGTCACGCGTCGGAGAGTTTTTCAGGAAGCCGCTCGCAGGAAGGCGGGCTGGCGGGCCACAACGGTGCCTATGACATGAGCGGTGAGCTGGGCAAAGCGGATCTCAAAGTCGGAGAGCGACGTTTTGGTCTCCGGAAGGCGCACGCTCAAAACCCCCCACATCTCGGAGCCGAGGCGTATGGGGCAGACCACAATCGCGTTGAACGAGATCGACTTGTTGAGATTGGCGATCGCGGCCATCGTGGGGTCGCCTTTTAGGTTATCTAAAGCGAGTGTCTTTTCCGACCTGAGTACAAAAATCACTTCGGGATACTTTTCGAGGTCAATCACGAGGCCATCGATATCGCGCTTGTCGTGAGAGGCGCGAACGTATCCCTTGGTGGAGTCGCCACCGGTTTCGGCAAGTTGCGCTTGGATCACGGAAACGCGCACGGCATCCGTTGCCAAGCTCAGCATGCCAACGAGATTGTAAAGCGCCTCGGGCTGCGGTGCGAGCTTGAGGCCCTCTCGTAGCAAGAGCTCTGTCAGATGCATGTAGTGAAGGGCCTGACCAGTGTCCGAACGGTCGCCGACATTGGACTCGACGAGCTGTCGTTTCACCTGCAAGTGAAGAATGAGTCGTGCCAACACATCTTCGGGCTTGGTCGGTTTTACCAGGTAGTCAACGGCTCCAGCCTTTAAACACTCTTTCACGTTGAATTGCGAATTGTGCGACGACATCACAAAAACGCGCGCTCGCCCATTGTTCACTTTGTCGTCGCCCAAGAGGTTTTCCAGCTTCATGGTTTTCAGAAATGCCAGCGCGTGCATATCGGACAGCATCATGTCGTAGAGCACGAAATCGGGCTTGAAACTGCGCACGAGGTCCAGCGTGGCGGCGCCTGTTGTCGCGACTCGAACTTGGAATCCTCGTTCCTCGAGGTAGTCCCGGAGACGGTCCGAGACGAAGCTGGATTCTTCGGCCAGCAGGACACGAGTTGATGTGGGTGAGGGCATGCGGCCAACCATGCTGGATTTATCGGCAATTTCTGAATGAAATCGAAGGCCAGGCGCCCACTTTCGCAGGCTGAAGCCTTGCGTTATGACGCCCGCAAGACACTGGGCTAAGGTCCGACGCATGGCTGGGCGATTTATCTCGTTTGAAGGTTTGGATGGATCTGGAAAGAGCACGCTCATCGCAGGTGTTCGACAGGCGTTTGAGCAGGCCCGGTCGGAAGTCGTGGTCACGCGTGAACCGGGTGGGACACCACTGGCCGAAGAGATTCGGCGCCTGATTTTGAAAACCGACGGCGAAGCGCCTGTTTCGGCCACCGAAATTCTTCTCTACGAAGCCAGTCGCGCTCAGCATGTGGCCAAGGTGATTGCACCGGCGCTTCGTGCGGGGAGCACGGTGCTTTGCGATCGCTTCAGCGAATCCACAGTCGCGTTTCAATGTTTTGCTCGTGGCATCTCACGCACCGAGGTGGATCTCCTCAATCGTTATGCCGAACAAGGTGTGCGTCCCGAACTCGTGATCCTTCTCGATCTCACGGTTGAAGAGAGTCGTCGTCGGCAAAAAGGCCGTGAGGCTCAGGTCGGGAGCGCGGAAGCGGATCGCATCGAGCGTGAAGCCGATGATTTTCATCAACGTGTGCGAAACGGTTTTTTGGCGCAGGCGAAAGAAGAGCCGTCTCGCTGGTTTGTTTTGGATGCTGGCCTGGATGCGGCAACACTCCTCGAGCGAACGCTGTCGGAGCTTCGGCGGCGCGGCTGGTTGGGGGCCTAAACGATGACTTCAGGTCTTGCTAGTAAACGCCGTCCCATTGGGCACGATCAGGTGCGTGAACGCCTTCGTTCGATGAAGGATCGTTTCCCGCCGTCTTTGATCTTTGCAGGCCCTCCGGGGATTGGAAAAAAACTGGTGGCGCTGGAGATTGCCCGCGAACTCACCGGCGACACACGTTCACTGGATCTCACGCAATCCGTTGCTCAGACTGACAACATCTATTTCATTCAGCCCGACGGCGCGAGTATCAAGATCGAGCAAGCGCGCGAGGCGATGCACTTTTTAAGTCTTGGCCGCGAGGGGCGAAGACTGATCTTCATTTTTGATGAGGCGCAAGCGCTGGGGCCGCAGGCGGCCAATGCGCTGCTGAAGTCGATCGAGGAACCACCGCCTGGAGTGCATTTCATATTTCTGGTGCCAAGTAGCTCGATGTTGCTTTCGACCATTCGCTCGCGTTCGCAGGTGGTCCGCTTTGCGCCACTTGAGGATCATGTTGTGGCGCAAATCGTGGCCGATGTCGATCCGTCGCTCAAGCTCGAACCCTGGCTCTTGGAAATGAGCATGGGGTCGCCTGGGGCCGCGCTCGAACTGGCACGTGGGCAAGGCGATGGCGAGGGAGAAATCG
>CAKQVW010000245.1 GCA_934277865.1 uncultured Pseudobdellovibrionaceae bacterium
TATGGCTTCCCTGGGCGCTGGTTGGAGCTGCTTCGCTACGTTCGCGGCAAGTTGCCTAGCGCTCGACTGATGTACGATATCAACTTCACCGACGATTCGAACACGGAATCGGGTTTCGCTCGTTCGGGCGGTGAGCTCGAACGCTGGCGCTACCGCCTAGCGGATTTGGCAAATCCAACTAAGCCAGAAGAGGCAAAGATCTGGAAAGATCTTGTCCAGTTTTGGACCGAGCTGGACGCCGTTGGACTTGATATGTATCGAAGCCTGGCGTCGCCGAAGGATGCCATCGCGACCGACAAATCGGACCTTCTGCGCCAGCTGAAAGGCCGCACCGATGTTTACGCGACTCAGCTTGATAACGCTTTGTTAGAGATCTCGCTTGTCACGAACGTGGACAAAAAGATTATCTTAAAAGAAGTGGGATACCGGTCGATCGAGAAGGGATTTATCGAGCCCTTTAACTACGCGTCGGCCAGCGGTAAATTGAATATCACTCACCAGGCGGTGGCGTACGAGGCTCTCTTGCAATCGTTTGCGTTGTCCAACTGGAGCTGGTTTCAGGGGATAGTGTTTTGGGACATTCAGGTCGATCCAAGCAGGAAGGGCCCAAGGGACCTCGGTTTCTCGCCGGTTGGCAAACCCGAGACAGAAGCCGTCGTCATCGACAGTTTCAAACGCTTCTAAAGACATCACGTCGCCCCAGGCTCGCGCTTGGGGCGCTCTTGGTTGCCGGGCTTGCTTCGTTTTCAACGGGATGCGCGGCAATTTCTAAATCGACAGACTTCAAATCTCACTTCCAGTATCAAACCGTGCGAGTGCCGCTTGATCCGGTCAATTGGTACACGGCCTACGATGGCGGTGGAGACGTCAGCTATCGTGACGGGAGCCTGCGGTTTCGGCCCGGTGCTGTCCGGCAGGATCACGAAACCAAGGCTGCGTTAATTTTGCTGAGAGAAGTTTCCTTAGAGACCGTCGGCATCCAAATTCGTTATCGGGTACTTCGGCAGCTTCGACCAAGTCCGAGGCCGTGGGAAGTGTTCTGGCTTTTTTTCGGATATCGCCCTGGAGCTCAGCCCCGCACGAAAACCACGGACTATTTCATTTTGAAAACCAACGGCATCGAAGTTGGAAAGGCTTTCGAGGAAATCGAGCAAGAGTTTTTGGCGACCAAGGACAAGCCGGCACTTTCCATTGGCCGCCGTCACGAGATCCGTCTTCATAAGGAAGCCGATGAGATGTACCTCTTTGTCGATGGGAATTTAGTCGCAAAAAGTAATCAAGACTTTGCAGTGACACGTCTCTATTCCGGTCGCGATCGTGGACTCAGTACGTTCGGACTCTATGCCGAGGACGCGGAAATTGAGATCGAATCTGTCGAGCTTCTTCAGCGTCGTCGCCCTTAACCTGGTCTTTCGCCAAGTCCGACCTGTCAAAAAACCGACTCTTCAAATCCAGAAATCAGCCTCTTACTGTCCGAAGTCCAAGCCAACTGTTTGACTCAGGTTTTTTCAGATTTTTCTGAGAGACTTAAAGAATAGCGAACTCGCTCTTTTGGAGGAACACTTGGCGGGCATTCGGTTTGGTTCAATTAACACGGGGCTTCCGCCCAATATCGTCGATCAGCTGATCGAGGCGGAACGTATTCCCGTGAAACAAATCGAAATGCGAAAAAGTAAGTCCGAAGAGAAGTTGAAACTCGTCGAAGACCTGCAAACAAAAGTTCAAGATATTCGAAAGAGCTTGGGCGAACTCGCCAACACTCGTGGTTTCACCGACGTCAAGCTTACCAGTGGTGACCCAAGCGTGATCGGCGGAACCGTTGATCCTTCTTTGTATCAGCCAGGCAACTGGAATGTCGAAGTCATGCAGCTGGCACAGAAAGCTTCGGTAAAAACCAATGGCTTTCCAGACAAAGATAAGACCGAAATCGGTGTTGGTTACTTCCGATTCAAAACTCCGGATGGCAACAAAGACGTTTACATCAATGGCGGCAACAACACTCTCGAGGCCGCGGCGAATGCCATCAATCAAGCAAAAGTTGGTGTGCGAGCGAGCGTGATCAACGACCGTCGTGACGCCGACAATCCTTGGCGGCTTGTGCTGTCATCCGACGGAGTCGGTTCGGATAAGTCGGTGGAATATCCTCGGCTTTATTTCCTCGATGGCGATCAGGATTTGTACTTCGACAGTGAAGTTGAAGCCAAAAACGGAATCGTGAAGGTTGATGGATTCGAATTCGAAATTGGGGACAATGTTCTCAAGGAGATCATTCCCGGAGTGACGCTTGAATTGAAGCAGGCTTCACCAGGCCGGCCCGTGAACATCACGGTCAAGGAAGATCTCGAAGTCGTCAGCGGTAAGATCAAGAGTTTCGTCGATGCTATGAATGGCGTGTTGAGTTTCATTCAAACGCAAAACCGAATGACGAAAGAAACCGACACCACCAAAACCCTTGGTGGCGATAGCATTCTGCGCTCGGTGGAATCACGAATGCGCCAGATGGTTCAGAATCCTCAGTTCGGCATCAAGGGCAGTGTTCGGTCGCTCAGTCAGCTGGGAATTTCGTTTAACCGAACGGGAACTCTGGATTTCGACCAGAAGAAGTTCAATTCGGTTTTGGCTGCGAACCCGGATCATGTGCAGGAGTTTTTTGCAGGTGACGGCAGCTCAACGGGATTCATCGCGGCGGTACGTCGTGAAGTGACGAATCTTACAAATCCTTCGTTTGGTCCGCTGAACAACCGAGCGAGGGGATTAAAAACTCAGATTGACCAGATGGATCAGCGAATTGAGCAAAAAGAGCGACAGCTTGTGAAGAAGGAAGAACAGCTTCGAAACAAGTTCGCCAAGCTTGAGGAGACGATGTCCCGAATTAAGGGACAGGGCGCACAAGTTTCCGCGATCGCAGCAAGCGGTGGCGGAGGTTTGGGCGGATTGGGAATGTAGTACGGACCTAGGAACGGGAACGGGGTGTGATGAAAAACGCGTATCAGAAGTACAAGGCGACAGCGGTTCAAAGTGCGAGCCGCGAAAAGCTGCTGCTCATGATGTATGAGGGCGCTATCAAGTTCAACAAGCTTGCGATTCAGGCGGCGGAAGAAAAACGTATCGCCGACCGCGGTATCAACATTGGTCGCGCGTACGACATCATCATGGAACTGAACAATACGCTCGATCACAAAGTCGGTGGTGATATCTCGAAGAATCTCGAGCAGCTGTACATGTACATCACCGAGCTCTACACGAAAGCCAATTTATCTGGAAGTCCCGAGCCTCTGCGCGAAGCACTGAAGCTTCTCGAAACCCTTTATGACGGGTGGCAGAAGGCTGTTGAACAATTGAAGAAAAACCAAGGCGAGAAAGTCGGTTAAGTTATGAACGGAGGATCCATGAACAATTCATCAGGCGGTTCAAGTTCCGGATCAGCGCAAAAGCTGATCGAGCTCCTCGACGAGAAGAACCAATACCTGCAAAAGTTTTTTGAACTCAATGAGTGCGAACTTCTGAACTTCGCAGATGGATACTTCGACAACGTCGAATCGTTCTATCAAGCTCGCGAAAAGATCCTCGACATCGTTCGTTGTATCGATGCGTTGGTCGATGATGAGGTTGCTATCATTCACGACGGGGACGTTTCGACGCCGATTCGTGAAGAGCTGAAGGAATTGATGACCGAGAAAGATCGTCTGGCGAAACAGATCTTGGCGCAAGACCTTCAGGTTCTCGCGGCGATTGAGACTGAGAAATCAAATATCATCCGCGAGTTGAAAAGCACCGGTCAGACGAGAAAAGCCGTTTCGGCTTATCGGTCTGGACCTGCCGCCCATCAGTTCGACGAAGAAGTCTAGTTGTCCAAGCGTCAAGGCTTCGACGGTGACGGGACTTCGTTTTCGTCAAAACCGCGAAGCATCATGACGGTTGAGAGATAGTCTCGACCCTAGAGGCTTTCAACTCGAAAGCCTCGACTTCCATCCCGATCGCGATTCAACAGCCTCGTGGCATCTGCATTGCACCTCCTTTTGTGACCGTCAGGATTGACGGGGGCAAATCGCTTTAGGAGGCCATCGCATGGATGCGAGACTCGAGACAGGACTTGTTTCAAAACATCAGCACGCTTCGAACTCTTCAACTCATCGAGTGGCTCCACCATCGATGGAGTCGGGCACTTTGGTCCGTCCCATTGAACACGCGGCCTCGGCGATTCGCGAGTTTGATCATGAACTTGTCGCGTCTTGGCTGCAGCACGCCGATACGCTCTCGGCGCACGGCGAATATCGAACCGCCCAGACGTTATTGCGGCACGCTCTGAATCAAGAGCCTTTCAATGAAAAAGCGATTCGCCTGATGGCCAAGTGTCTTGAAAAGACAGGCCGTGTGGAAGAGGCCGTCAAGTGCCGCAAGGCTCTGGCTCGCTTGCATCCGACGTTGCTCAACAAACTTGAGCTGGCTCATCTCTTGTATTCACAAGAAGACGACGAGCAGGCGTTTCAAATGTATCAGGAAGTCCTCGCCAATGAGGCTGTTCCTGAAGAGCGTTCGTTCGAAATTTATAAAAATCTGGGAAACATTCAGGTTCGCCGAGGCGATTTTGATGCGGCGGAGGACTGTTACAATCGTGCATTCAATGCCGATTCGAAATCGGATGCGTTGTTTGTGAACTTTGGAACTTTGGAAATCAATCGCGACAATCTCGAGGCGGCTGGTGAGCGCTTTCGTGCGGCGCTCGATCTCAACGAGAAGAATGATCGTGCGTGGGTGGGATTGGCG
>CAKQVW010000246.1 GCA_934277865.1 uncultured Pseudobdellovibrionaceae bacterium
CCTGAAGGCCTTCTTCACGCCAGACCCGGTGAACAGCATCGCGGCCAACTTCGAACCCTTCAAGCTGCATCATCGACGTGATCGTTTTGTATCCGTAGCGACCGTATTCTCCAGCAAGCTCCACTATTCGCTCGTGGGCTCGAACTCTGGCTGGATCCACAATCGGAACGTAACGTTGAGTCGTCCTGATTTGCCCCACGACGCCGCACGCTTTTCTCTCCGAGACCTTGAACATCTTCTGTAGATGGATCACGGCCTCTCGACGGCGAGCGGGGCTTAGAAGTTTCCCGAAGCGACTTCTTTTAGCATGGAGTTTTCCAACGCCTGATTTGCGACGATCTTTTTGAGCCGAGCATTTTCCTGCTCGAGTTCTTTGAGCCGCTTAGCTTGATCGACTTTCAAACCGCCGAATTCGTTTTTCCAACGAATCACGGTTTGCGAGGTCACGCCGATTTTTTTCGCGGCCTCTTCGAGAGTTGCGCCACGACCTTGTTCGAGCTCGACAGTTCTGAGGTGCTGAATAATCTCTTCGGCTGAATATCTTTTTCTAGGCATCTGAATCTCCGACTTTCTGGTCCGAGATTAACATTGAATCTGGACCGGGTTAAGCCGGCCAGGTCAATCAGATGTTCCGCTCGCAACTTCAGGAGCGCGATGATGCGTTGGCGATCCAGCCGGCGATTTCGCTGTTGGATGTGCCAGCGAAAAAACTCGACGATAGATTCCATGTCTTCATCACTTATTCCAAGCTTGCGTCGTTCGATTGCTGGATAAAAAATGGACTCATCGTAAACCGGCATCTCGTCTCGATCGGGATCACGAGTGGGCAAGAGCTTCTCGCTTCAAGCCAAAATCCATAACTGCGGCAAGTGAAGCAAGGTAGGCCATTTCTTCGTCATGCCCTAAGATGCGATTCAAATTGATTTCGGTCGGCGTTTTGGTTTGGTTGAATCCAAAAATAGAAACTTTCTCTCCGTCACTGACGACCCCGCCGATTCTTCCTATCTGCTCTTCAAGACCTGAATTCTTTGAGAAGTAATAGGTCTTACCTTTGCGTACAGTTTCATTTCCTGCGAATTCAATCACAGCTCGGTCATCCGCATTCAAGATGGTGGACATGTGCGGACCTACTGCGCCATACACCTGTAAATAAGCCTGATGCAGTTCATCAGAAGACTTGCTGAGCTCTTTGATGACGACAACATCTGGTGTGAACGCTGAAAGTTTCGAATTCAATTTTCTCTGCGCCAACAACACTTTCTCTGAGACCACAAGGATAAATGGCTTAGCAACTGGGATGTCCGCATTTCCATCCCATTCGATAACCGGCACATTCTTCCCACTTTTCTCGAAATGCTGTTTGATCAGATTGGCGGTTAACTCCAGATTGCTGACTCCGCCGACCATAACGGATGTCTTTTCAAAACGGTTCATAACAAATCTCCTCTCCTCGGGCGATAGGCCCGGGTTCTTTTGGTTAAGAGAGGTTATGACTTGTTTTAACTTCGTTCGTGCGGCCGAAAGACTCGAGTATTCTTGCTCGATAATCACCAGCTGCTTTTCCAACAAAACACAAAGCTTCGCGCGATCCAATGTTTCATCAATCTCTAACAGCGAACGAATTTCAGCTAACGAAAAACCGAAAGCTTTGAATTGCTGGATTCGATCGATCGTTTGAATTTGCTCGTTCGTAAAGTATCGATATTCATTTTCCCCACGAGTATGAGCCTTTATCAGACCGGACTTTTCGTAAACGCGAATAGTTCGCTCTGATAGCGACACCTGTTTCGCAAATTGTCCGATAGTGAGCCAACCCTTCATCATAACCTCACTAAAAACGTAAAGGTTGACGTTGGGTCAAGCTCAAGGGAATTCTTAAAGTGAGTGCGCGGCTGAGCCATCACTTCGCGACCAACCGCTCAAAAAGGTCAGCTATTTGTTCTTTGGACATTCTTTTTTCCGCGATAGCAATCATCGCATCATAGAGTTCCATTTCTTCATCTTCGATTTCGAAACCGTTGATAGCTAAGAAGGTCAAGGCTACATCAAGCGCCGCACGTTTGTTGCCGTCGACAAAAGCTTGCGATTCGGCCATATGATAGGCGTACGCAGCGGCTTTCAGAAAAACCGTTGGATAAAGATCTTTTCCGTCGAATGTGGCTTTCGGACTTTCAACTGCTGCTTCGAGACCTGACCGATTTCGAATTCCATCAGCTCCACCAAATTCTTTGAGCTGACGCTGATGAATTTCGAGCACGACCTCTAAAGAAATATAGAAAGGCTCATTTTGCGAGTTTCTTGAAGACATTCTTTTGGGTCTTTCGGATTTTGTCGCTTGCCTCCAACGCCATTCGGTCCACTTCTTTTTGACTCATGGGCTCGAGAACAATTTTTTTGCCTTCGATAGAAACTTTGAATGTGCTCTCGGTGTCAGCATCGACAAGACTTAAAAGTGTTTTATCTAAGACAATCGCCTGGGTATTTCCTACTTTGGTTAGCTTCTTTGCGATCATGATTTCCTCCAGATCGACCTTTAGTATACCTATGGTATACCGTAAAAGCAAGGGCTCACTGGAGAACGGATGGTGTCGTGGAGAACAAGTACTGGTTCTCCAATAATTGTTCTCCACTAACGGGAGTCGGCCTAATAAAATCAGCTACTTAGCTATTGAGAACATTCAAAAAGAGCGGTTCGAAAGTCGTCCACTAGGGGGCACCATTTCCAACAGTACTCGAACCCACACGGTGGTTCGGGTCGAACGGAAGCAGCTTTCCTTCCTTCCCATTTAAATTTTGAGTTTCGATTCCGGGTGATGGGGTTCCGTAAGTTCCGGTGGCCTTCATTTGCTCTTTTGCTGGAGCGTATATCCCGATTTTGATCTTCATTGGGTGGATCTCGATGAACTTCACCAAGTTTGTAAAGATCGGTCTTTGTTTCTCTTTCGGCGCGTTTTCTAGATTCTTGAGCGTTCGCTCGACCTTGGCTTTGAAGCCCTCTTGGTCAATGTCTTGACCATTTAAATCCATTTCTTTTGTTCTGAGCTTTTCTTTCGCAAGCTTTGCTTCGGTAAGCTTCTGGTTCAGTTGCTTGATCTGCTCGTAGAACGGGTCTGCTGGCACCTCTGCCGGAAGTTCAGCGACTCTTTGGACCAGGTTGCTGATCTTTTTTGCCGCGCTCTGAATCTCTTGATCCAATTGCTTTGCGCGATTTTGGACTTCAGGTAATTCGCTTGAGGTCTTTGATCGGTAAATCTCGATCCATTTCTCTATGAGACTTGGGTCGTTAAGAAGCGACCGCAGCGAACTCGTGACGATTTCCTCAAGCCTTGGGGCTCTGACGTTTTTAACCTGACATTGGTGGCCAGTGTCCTTCGTGAAGGGATTCTTGATCTGCGCATGGCCGTAGTAATGGTGTTTTTCTTTTCGCCCTGTGCCCGATTTACCGCCAAGGGATTTGCCACACTCCCCACACTGAACAAGCTCCGTCAGCGGGAACGGGTACACCTTCCAAGATTCAGGTTTGTAGCGGTTCTTATTTTTCGCCAACCGTTCTTGAACTTTACAGAAGATTTCCTCATTGATGATAGCTGGCCACACGGCTTTGATGTCCTCAACCGAGCCATCTTTGTGACGTAGCTCGTTGAGTCCGATATAGGCTTTGTTTGTGAGAAGTGACTGGAGTGTGTCCACAGAGAAGGGTTTGCCACCTTTTTCGACGCCGTGTTTGTTCGTGTAGCTCTTATTTCGGATTCCCAGCTCAGTAATAGCCGCTTGAGTCTTGCGGACAGTTTCTTGCTCTAAAAACGTCTCAAAGATTTTCCTGACGGTCTTTGCCTCTTCCTCGTTAATGACAAGTTCCGCTTTGTTCTTTGGATTGTGGTCATACCCTAACGGGATGGTACCGCCATTCCAAAGCCCACGCTTACTACGAGAAAACCAGTTGGCGGAAATTCTCTCAGATGTTTGTTTACGTTCGTATTGGGCGTAGTTGATAAGGTTAAAAACCATCATCTCACCGGAAGCTGTCGTCGTATCGAAGTTCTCACGAAGAGTGACGAAGCTCGCATTGTGATCCTTCAAGAGATCCCAGACATCGCAGAAATCTTTAATGTTCCTGTTCAACCGAGAAAGTTCGGTCGCGATGATGAGATTGATTCGGCCTGCTTTGACGTCGCCAAGCATTCGTAAAAACTCCGGACGTCCCTTCATGTTCTTCGCTGATTTACCTTCGTCACAGTAAACATCAACCAACGTGCCCCAGTTGGATTCGCGCTTGTTTTGAAATTCGACGTACTCAATCAAGCGATTCTTTTGCGAGACCAGTGAGCCATCTTGAATCCGAGCTTGCTCCTCAGTCGAGACCCTGATGTAGATTCCAACTCGTTTCATGCAGCCTCCTTTTCGACCAACACGGCATCATCAATCCGATCCAGCACGTCGTCAATTTCAAGCAAGGCCCTAACTAAACGCACAATCCGCTCTTCGTATTCAGCTTGCTTTAAACCTACTTTCACGACTTCGATCTCACAGTCGCCTAAGTCGAACTTCGCTAACATTCATTGTTTTTCATCTTCATAGCTGCACCTCCCTTGTTGCCCTCCTTATTTTCAAGATCAAAGCCACAGGTCTTCGCTCCGGTTCCTGACCACCTTCAGCCAACAACGGTGGGTGGGGGTGGTCAGGAAAAACTTTAGTTTAGGAGCGAAGGCCTATGGCGCGCGCAACCACTGAACTTCCTTTGTGGAGTC
>CAKQVW010000247.1 GCA_934277865.1 uncultured Pseudobdellovibrionaceae bacterium
GCGGTAGTTGTATTCGCCCTCACCACCGCGATCTCCACCACCCATGACCTCATCATTGAATTTACGAGGCAAAAAACCCGCCTGACGTTCTGCCACGACAAGCTTCGAAATGAACTTCAACGCATTGGCTTCGCGCCGACCGCTGGGATCCAGCACGCCACACCACGAGAAAAACTCACACGTGGAGAGGACCTCGCGGAAGGCCTGAACGATTCCGCGTTCCCGAACGCAGATCAAGGCATTCTTCAAACTTTGGATCACCACCTGCTGTTCGGACTCGAGCTCCAACCTCGACCAAAGCGAACCCGAACGACGATACCCAAGCGCAAGAACCGTCTCGTCGACGGGGAACCAGGCCGTTCGCGCCAGGTGAATGAGGTTTTCATCGTCATGTGGATTGGCCAAGAAGCCAAGCAGCGCGCAGAGATCCGCCGTCTCAAGACGGTCGGAATACGCCCCTGCCGTGTGCAGTTGGATCGGAAGTCCTCGGCGCACAAATTCGCGCGCCACATAACCGAGCTCACGATTCGACCGCGCCAAAACGGCAATCGAGGCTGGAGAGGCCCCTGCCTGCAAAATCTGAGACGCCACGGCTGCTAGGCGTTCGGCCTCACGGCGCCGCTGTTCGTCTTGGGGAAGCGATTTTTCTTTGCCGGTATCGGTCATCTCCTTGGCCGGTTCGGCAAGACAAAGAGTTGCGGCTCCAAGTGGGCTACCGACAGAGCCTTTTTTTCGCCCCAGGTTTTCCTGCTTGGCCCGTTCGCTTGTCATTTTCTGGAACTCGCCCTTGAAACCGACAACGACGTCATTCACAAAGGCCATCACATCAGGATGTGAGCGGCGATTTCCCATCAGCTCGGTGCGTTCGTGGTGACTAGCCAGTGCCTCGGCCTCACGTTCATGAAAGACACCGGGCCGAGCGCCCCGAAACAGATAAATACTCTGCTGAGGATCTCCGACCACAAACTGCGGCTTGCCTTGGGCCAGTTCCCGAATCAGCTCGACTTGTCGAGGTGACGTGTCCTGATACTCGTCAATCAACCAGTGGTCCCAAGAGTCGGCAAACGCTTTCGCCGAATCTGGCGACTTGTGAATCAGCTCGAGCGCAAGAATTTCGAGATCTTCGAGTTCGATCAAACCCTGACGAAACTTTTCTTCGCGCAACAGAAGAGTGAAGCGAGTTTCGATGGCCGCCATGGCACGATTGAGAGCATCGAACTTCGCGAGCGAAGAAAAATCGGCCGACGCGTCCTCGGTGGCCTTGGCGACCTGCTTGATCGGCTCTTTCCACTTTGCACCGGCGCGGAAGTCGATCTTCATTGCACCGGCGTTTCGCACCGACGGTTCGCTTTCCAGCCAAGACGCAGTCTGTGTCAACCTCTCGGCCACTGGCCCATCGGCCTTCAAAAGACGGAGGCCGCGATTCAGCCAGTCGAGAAACTCGTTCCATTTTTCCGAGGTTTGATTGGCCTCAATTTCGCCGATGAGATCCTCAAGGACTGTGGCATTCCGTGCCAATGATTTTCCCTGAAGTCGTTCGAAATCTTCGGGCGCGGCCGAACGCGCCGGCTGAGCCGAGTATTCAAATTCGCGGCGAAGTTTCGAAATTCGCTGAACGATGGACAAGGCCTGTGCAAAGCCATACTCAGCCAAGACCTCATCGAGTGCCGATTGATCGAGAGACGAATCCGTCGCCTCAGGAAAAAACACCCGCTTCCCAACTCGACGAATCAACATGTCAATTTCATCGGGGCCCGCGACCCGGAATCCAGGCTCAAGACCAATCGCTGCACCGAAGGTTCTTAAGAAACTGTCCATCACACCGTGCATAGTCGTAACAAAGAGCTGGCTTCGCGAGGTGACAAACGGCACGAGCTCGGTCTGACGCGAAGATCGCAACGCTGATTCCATCAAACGGACACGCAGTTCTTGCGTCGCCATGCGAGTGAAGGTGGTGACCACAAGCCGCGGCGCTTGCCCGCCCGAGTCAGGCCGACGACGCCACTCTTCTTCCAGTCGAAGCACTCGTTCGACGAGATTGTAGGTCTTGCCGGCACCCGCACCCGCACGCCACAGAGCATTTCCAATCGGCGCTTTGTGAAGTTCACTCATGTCGCAAGCTCCAAGTGTGGAGCCCGACATGCGTAGACCCACTGACAGCGTTCGCAGTCTTCTTTTTTGTGAGGTTCTGGGCGAAAATCACCGCTATCCAAAATCCGTCGCACTTCTGCAACGCGCGCTTTTAGCTGTTCGTAAGACTCTTCGACATCTTGGCGAGTTTGCATGTAGCGGGCTTTTTTTTCCTCGACGATTTCAAAGAGATCAAAATTGCCGTCGGCCAAACGAAGTCCATTACCTCGAGATTTTTTTGTGACGTCAAAAATGAAGATTCCCGCTAGCGCACCCTGCAATCGAGGTTTCGTCCAGCCGTTCTCCAAAGCGTACGCATAGACCAAGGGTTGCCAATATTGATTGCGTGCCCATGTCGAATAGTTCTGATGATACGCGCGGTTCTTGTAATCGATGATGACCGTGCGCCCCTTGGCGTCTTGGTCGACACGATCGATCGACCCTCGAATCGAAGTCGAGGATTCACCAACGGCAAACTCTCCTTCAAACGGCACCTCACATCCCACTGTCTTGAGATCGGGATGTTTGACACGTTCGGCACGTTCAAACTCCAGCACGCCACGCGCGACACGATGCATGCGCCGACGAAGCGAGTTCCACGCCTGCGGTGTGCGCACCAAAGGCTTGCCATCTTGTTTTTCAATTTCGCTCTTGGCCTCATCGACGATCAGAAGCAGATCGGCATCAGAAAGTGACGGCCATTGTTTCAGCCCGAGGTATTCAAATATCTTATGTTGCAAACTTCCTTGCCGGCTCATGTCGGCATCGAGATCGATTTCACCTGGGTCACGAAGAGCGAGAATTCGCGACAATGCAAACTGCAGCGGACAGCGCGACACCGCGTCTATCGAGGAGGCCGAAAGTTTTTGAACCAAGCCCCCACCAAACTTCGCGGGCTGTGCATCGCCCCGCTCATAGCGAAGACGTGCACGCTGGTCTTCCGAGCCAATCTGGTCAAATGAACGCTTCATCAAAGCGTCAAAGCGCGTCTCCTTAGGAACTTCGATTTCAGGAGTCTGTTGGTTCACGGCCCACGCACCCGCTAGCCAGGTCCAAGATGGCGTCTGCACCGTGCCGGCGAGATCCGTCTCTGCAAAAAGCAAAACGGAAGCTGCTCGGTCTTGCATGAGAATCCATCTCGCTTCAAACTCTCCGCGTTTTCGATCTTCGCCATCGATGACAAAGCCGAGGTCGCGTTCGATCGCACGCAAATCGGTGGTTTGCACGGCTGTTCCGAGCTGCGAGCGCAATGCACCTTCATGCAGACCCATCGCCACAATGTGCGAACAGTCGATGCCCTCCAGAGAACCAAGATTCACACACCAAATGCCGTCGACCATCGCCGGGATGACGTTCACTTCCACCTTCGCCATCGCCTCGGCAAAGTACTTCACCCACTGCGAACCTTGAAACTCGAGATCCGGTGGACACTCTTCCAAAACAGCTTTCAAGGCGCGCGTCGCGCGCCCCATGTCGTCACCCGTTCGCAGCAACGACGACGCCAACGCGATGAAACTATCACGCGTCAACCGGTCGTCGTCCCACTGTCCACGATCTTTAAACTCTGTTTGAAAGTAGCGAATGAGGTCGTGTGAGAGATTGAGGTCACTCGCCTCATACACTCGCGAGAAAACCTCACGAAACCCTTGGTAGCTGATCGCGGGCTGCCCGTCACCAAAGACGTCCGCCTCAAGGTCACGCGGATCGGGAATTCCGGTGCGAATTCTTAATCGCGCAAGCCACTTCATCATATCGGGAAACGAGTGCAACGCGGAAACCACCGCCTTGCTAGACGGAATCCCCTCTGCCTCCAGGTGTATCGAAAGCACCGGCCAGTACGATTCAAGATCTGGCGCAACAATGGCGATCGACGTTGGTGCAACGCCAGACTCCAGCCAGCGGCGAGCCATTGCCACGGCCTCTTTGACTTCGGCCGAGGCACTGGGAAGGCGGCGATAGATTCGCTCACCGGCCTCTGGCGAAGCATGTGACTTGTCGTCTTTCACCAAACATTCAACTCCTCGAACGGGCGCTTGCTTGATAAGCCAATCAGCCGCGAGCCGGCATTCGGGATAGTCAGACTCCCACTCAGGCGATGGGCGAAGCACTCGAACTTGGCGTTTTGCTGCCAGCGTCAGAAGCAGCTCGGCCTCGACGTGAGAAAGCTCGGCGCCGAGGTCAAAGACGAAGTTTCGCGACAGGGCGTCGTCCAAGAGTTCACGATGGGCAATCAGCCATCCAGGCAGCCACGCCCCCGCACAGAGTTTTTTTTCTTTCAGCTTTTTCCAAAGGTCACTGGAGATGCGATACCAGTCGCGCCAGCGCTCGCGCGAAGATTCTCGGGAAGGATCTTCCGACGCCAGCCAATCTTCGAGCAGCGACTCCGCCCCATCTTCCAGCGCCAAAATGGGCAGCAGCTGCCGAATGTAGGCAAACGCGGTTTTCGCCGCACCAGGCGCCTTGAGCCAAGGCTCTTCACGATCGGCCAGCCAGCCTGCGATCGCCGTCAGCATCAGTTCGCGCGAGACGATTTGCAGTTCGGGATCGATTTTCCGCGCAGCTTCTTGCCAGACTTCGTTCGCACGAAGCACCGAC
>CAKQVW010000248.1 GCA_934277865.1 uncultured Pseudobdellovibrionaceae bacterium
GGCTATGACTTCGTAGAAAAACCATTCAGCGCAGAGAAGATTTCGGTCACGGTCAAGCGATGCCTGGAGTTCGCTGTCATCAGCGAAAGGTTGAGTCTTGTCGAAGCTCGAAGTGGTTCAAATGAAATTATAGGAGATTCGACGATCATCAAACAGATCATCGCTGATGCTCTTAAGGTTGCAAAAACCAATGCGAATGTTCTGATCACTGGCGAAAGTGGAACCGGAAAAGAGCTGATTGCAAATACGATTCATGCCCAAAGCAGTCGGTTTGGCGGTCCATTTGTAAAAGTCAATTGCTCGGCAATTCCGGAAAACTTGGTTGAAAGCGAGTTATTCGGATACGAAAAGGGCGCGTTCACCGGCGCCTTCGGTGCAAAGCGAGGATTCTTTGAAATAGCAAATCGTGGCACTATTTTTTTAGATGAGGTTGCTGATCTTTCGCTAGCGGCTCAAGCCAAAATACTTAGAGTGCTGCAGAACGGAGAAATTCAAAAGGTTGGCTCTGAAAAGACGATGAAGGTTGATGTAAGAATTCTCTCTGGAACTCACAAGGATCTCAAGACCGAAGTCACCGAAGGACGGTTCCGCGAAGACTTATTTTACCGCTTGAATGTTGTTCCAATCAGGGTTCCAAGCTTACGTGAACGAGACGGCGACATCCCTCTTCTTATTCATTTTTTTAATAAACACCTGTGCGAGGAAAACAATATCAAAGAGAAGGCCATCGATGAAGACGTGTTTTGGGAGTTAAAAAAATATAGTTGGCCAGGAAATGTTCGCGAGCTTCAGAATGCGCTTGAGCGCATGATCATCATGAGCGGCGCCCGCATTACTCTTGCCGACCTTCCAGAAGAAATCTTGGCAACAAGTGACAACCCACCGACTCAACCACATGGTTCTGCTCTCAAAGAGTTCCGCGATCGTGCAGAACGAGAGTTCATTATTGGCACACTGAAAAGAAACGACGGAAATATTAGCCAAACGGCCTTAGAACTTGGCGTAGGAAGAACCTACCTTCACAAGAGGCTCACTTTGCTCGGTATCAACAAAAAAGACTACTTTACCTGAGCAGAAGATAACGATCACGACAGGCGATTATGAGAAAACGGTGTTTGCACTGGACACTGCTGGTGTCCTTTTGTCTTCACATATTGTTGATCTTCATAGTGTTGGATCGATTCCACATCGATGAACCGGTATCTCTTCAAGAAATCGAAATCATTATCACAGATCAGAAGGAGGCCAATGAGAAAAAATCTGCATCGCAAGCAAAGCCTCATGGGCAACTACAAAAAACGGGCCGTCGCAAGTTAACTTTGAAAAGTCTAATGCCTCAGTACGATCATCAAGTTTTTGATCCTTCCAAATTTGGTGAAGTAAAAAATCAATCTTTTTCCGAAATGTCAGCCGACGATGTGGGGCGGGCGATGGACGTCGGGCAAAGCGCGGAAGCGTATCCGTCACTTCTGTGGCTGTATGAAAAAATCGACGGACATCTCTCATATCCGGAAGAACTGGTCATGTACGAAAGGTCAGGGAGAATTACAGTTGAATTAAATATTGACGAGACCGGCGTTCCCTACGGAAACGCTATGAAAGTGGCTGCTGTCGATCATGTTTTGAAGGTATATGTTCTTCAGGTTTTGGATAAGTCCTTGGCCGAACCCCTCCCGCCAACAAAAAAGTTACCTTTTCCATTGAAGGTAAAACTCGTTTTCGATTTTTTAATCATCGGCGAAGGGCATTATCCCCAGCTGCCGCAACAGATTCTCAAGAACAATCTTAACTTCGTGCGGGCCAACATTGGATCTTCATGGGTCCAGGCGTGGCAGAGGGATCAGGTTAGAGGAGCTAACCTGCGACTTGAGTCGGTTTACGATGATTTTTCAACTTATCTTAAAAAGCGGAAATACAAAAAAATGGGGTCCGACCCCTTGGAAAAATATAAAAGGGATCCGCGTTACTGAGATTGTTTGAGCGACTATCTTCACGCAGCTCGTTTTTTAGTAGTGACCACCGCCTGGGCAGCGGCTTTTCTTCTCAAGAAAATGACATGCGAGATTTCGTTGAGGCGGATATCGGCTTCTCGCGAATGGATCTCTTTATCCTGGGGGTCATCGGAAACGTAATCGTAAGTGTAGAGGCCGACGTAAAGCCATTTGTTGGTCCCTTGTTTCACGAAAACAGGGTAGCTGCGCCCATGGGTCAGTTTCTTGATCACGCTTTCGCGGAGACTTCCTTTGGCGACAAGAATGCGGCCCTGCGCGGGAGCACCATCTTTGAAAGTCGGATTCATCTCGGGCTGAAGGATAAACGCAGTCACACAATTGTTTCTAACAAACGCATACGACGTGTCCTTGCCGAACTCAGATTCCAGATCAGCAAACTTATAAACTGCGCCTTCCTTTAATTCCATTCCAGCCCCCTTCGTTGCCTCAATCTCATCGGCATAAAGGGGGTTTCTCACCATGGGTCAGGGTAGTTTCGTATTCACCACTGAGGACCAGTGCACCAAGCGGCCCAAGGTTGCTCCCAGGACTCACCGCCCAAAGTAAAAGCCACATGAAATCAATAATTTAGTTTCTTTTTTCCATTCGCCGCTATATCTTCATTCTTGGTCGGTGTCGAGTTTAGCCCACCCCGCCATTTCTTCCACGACACGAATTGAATTTGCGCAAAGGGCCCTTGGGCTCTACCGTTTCTTTTCTATGTGCAGTCGATATCAAACACCTGAAGCTGCTGAGATGGCGCGATTTTATCGGGCCAAGAACCCCGACCTTGGGACCTTCAAGGCCACGATTTATCCTGGCTATCAAACTCCGGTGATCCTCAACACACGCGGTGACGGACTTGAAATCGAATCCCGCTTTTGGGGCTTTGTGCTGAACATGCCTGGCAGAAAAGATCCCACGAAGCTGGTGGCCAAGATTCTTCAGAATGCCGTGAGCGAAACGATTCACGAGAAACGAACATTTTCTAAAGCCTGGCACCATGGTCAGCGCTGCATCCTTCCCGCTCGGCGCTTTTTTGAACCGGTGGATGGCGAATTTAAGGCGATCGAAGATCCTGAACGACAGATCATTTCGCTCGCGGGAATCTGGGCAGAACAAATACATAAAGAAAAGACCGTGCAAGCCTGCACCATGTTGACCACCAAACCCAATACTTGGATGGAGACCTATCATGACCGCATGCCGGTGATCTTGCACCCCGACGATCTCGCCGAATGGCTTTCGCCAGATACCACTCCCGAACAAGCACAGACACTCTGCAAACCTTGGCGAGGGCCACTTCGTTTTTCAGAGGTCTAACCGAGGCTTCTAAATAAACTTAGTAATCAAAGTCTGTAGTTACGAAAGCTCTTAAAATCTGGCAGCCCGCTTCTGCACAAGCTATGCAATTTCGGTCAATTCTGGGAGCGCCATTGGATCGATGATTACCAACAAGTGCGGCAGCGGTAGCTTTCTAACTTACCACAATTCGCTCTTAAGCATGAAGAGCCGTCACAGCGCTGCTGCAACGGCCGAGGACGAAAACCAGCTAAACGTCAGTGCTTCGAGCACTCCAAGCCAACGATCGCGGAGTTGCCATCAGATGCCGTGTAATAGAGAGCTGCAGGCGCCTTGCCCATCATGTAAGAGCCAAGCATGGCAATCGAGCCATGAAGTCCTTCGACATCGAGCAATGCAGGCTTACCAGCCTCTTCGGGCGGAATCACAGAAAATGTAACACGAACCAATTCACGATCAGCGTCACGCAAGGCCTCGACCGTCGCTTCATTTGAACGCATTTTTTCAATTAAATTGGGAGAGGTGTCAGACTCTCCTGCGGCAAATCGGCGTGTCTCTGGTTGCCCTGGAGCTGCCCAAATGTACTCAGGGGTAACCACTTCCAATGAAGAGATACGGCCGCTTGCGGTCATCTTCATCAAGACTCGAGTGATGCTCTTAGTATCACCAGATTGACTTAGAAAATCTGGCGAAAGAGTGGGCCTCTCAGCCTACGGTCCGAACTTTAATGAAATTCGATTGGATTCCCGATTGAAAAATAGGGACCGAATATTTGTCACCAGCATGTCAAATCTCTCGACACTCCGGTTTCAAAGACTCTTAATAGTTTCGGAGAGGAACAATCAAACAGGACAGACGACTGATGACGCTAGTAAAGCTCACATCGGCAGATTGACGCCTCCTGGCATTGACCTGGATTTTTCCAGGGTGTGAAATTCTCCCATCTTTAGACAGAGGGAGCATTATGCGTTCACGCGATTCGAGACGAAGCTTCTTAAAACAGGCGACACTTTTTTCCATCACCGCCTGGCCTGCGGTCTCGCGTGCGGCGTCGGCCTTTTTGACCAAAGCGGCTTCCCGGCCGGCGGTGGATCTTGCCATCAAACTTCGCGCGGCCCCTAGCACGGTTTCGCTTTATCCCGATCGACCAACCGATGTTTGGGCGTACGACGCCACGGTGATGTCCGGCGAGGCCGCACGCGTGCGTGCGTCTGGAAACGGTTTTCTGGGGCCTGTCATTGAACTCCACAAAGGTGAACGACTGACCGTCGAGTACATCAACGACATTCCAGAAGAAAGCATCGTGCACTGGCACGGCTTAGACGTCGCGGCCGACCAAGACGGCCACCCCCACCACACGGTACCAAGCGGCGGCGTTTTCCAATATGACTTTGTCCTCGCCAATCGTGCGGGCCTTTACTTC
>CAKQVW010000249.1 GCA_934277865.1 uncultured Pseudobdellovibrionaceae bacterium
ATCGAAAAGCTGAACCGCCTTCGCGATGCGCAAAAAACTATTGGCGTCGGCGATCGCGGCTCTCGACCTTGCCGTGACTGAGAGTGCGTTTTCGACGGAAAACATATTGCGTAGGCTCTGTTCGGGCCCCACGTTTGGAATGGCCGAGCGTCTGGCAAATGCTTTGTTGGCCCACGCCGGTGAAAGTGCTGTGAGTGTGACCAGCTCCAGGGCGGCGGCCAGGCCAGCTTGAGGCGGATTGGCCGGGTCGTAAAATCCGTCGCGAAACTCTGGATCGAGATAAATGGGAGCACACCACTGTCGAAGAAGTCCGATCAGATAGGGTTCGGTTTGAAGTCCACCACCAATGACGCCGACGATGCGCGCGACGTATTCGGGGAAACGAGCTGCCCATTCCAATGCTTGCATCGCGCCCATTGAAGGTCCCGCGACTGCGTGAAGGCCGGGAAGTTCGAGATATCGACAAAGAGCGTATTGGCTTCGTACGAAATCGCCGATTGTGACCACGGGGAAATCCCCCATGTACGGCCGATTCGTGGCGGGATTGATGGAAAGTGGTCCCGTCGTGAAAACCATCGGGTTCCCTGTGTTCAAATTCGAGAGGCAGTCGACACCGATGACAAAATATTTGTCCGTGTCGAAAGCTTTGCCGGGGCCGATCAGCGAGTCCCAGTAGCCGGGCTCGACGTCGGATTCGTGATAGCGTCCGGCTGCGTGTGAGGTACCAGTGAAATAGTGAGTGATGAGGATCGCATTGTCTTTGGCTGCGTTCAGTTGGCCATACGTTTCGTAGCCAATCTGAACGTTGCGAAGAGTTTCGCCAGACTCGAGTTCAAACTCCGGTAGAGCAAATACTCGCTTGAGAACTGTGGTTTCAGGCGTGAAGCGTGGCTGGCTTCGATCTGGTGGCTCGTGTGTGACCTGGCCGCGTGTGGCAATCGTGATGGTTGGAACATCTGGGTGACGTGACATGCGTCAATCCGTTATGACACCCATCGGACTTTGTCACGAAACTAACTTGCTACGGAGCTTCACTATGTTGAGTTCAGATACATCCAAGTCGCCGCATGTCTTGATCACTGGTTCTACCAGCGGAATCGGCTGGGGACTTGCCAGAGGATTTGCGGCAAAGGGGTATCGTGTTACTTTGAATGGCTTGGCAGATCCGGCTCAGGTTGAAAAAATGATTGGTGAACTGCGTTCGGAATTTGGAGTCGAGGCTTGGTACTCGGCCGCCAACATGATGCGTGCAAATGAGATTCGCGACATGGTGTCGGAGGCGGAAGGACGTGGCAGCTTAGATGTCCTGGTCAACAATGCTGGCATCCAGCACGTCTCTCCAGTCGAAGATTTTCCAGATGAAAAATGGGACGCCATCACCGCCATCAATCTCTCGAGTGTGTTTCACGCTACCAAAGCTGCGATTCCAGGAATGAAGAAGCGCGGTTTTGGGCGAATCATCAATATCGCAAGCGTGCATGGCTTGGTGGCTTCACCTTTTAAGTCCGCGTATGTTGCAGCTAAACACGGTGTGATTGGCTTCACGAAGTCCATCGCACTTGAGCTTGCTGAGACACCGCTGACGTGCAACGCCATCTGTCCGGGCTATGTGCGTACACCACTTGTTGAAGGTCAGATCTCGCAGCAAGCCAAGGCGCACGGAATCTCGGAAGAACGTGTTGTGCGTGAAGTGATTCTCGCTGCTCAGCCGAAGAAAGAATTCATTGAGATTGAGGCGCTCGCCGAAATGGCACTGTTGTTGGCGGGTCCAGCCGGCAAAGCGATCACGGGCGTCTCGATGACCCTTGATGGTGGATGGACAGCTAGATAAGGGGCTGCCTTGGATCAGATTGAAACATTGTTTGGTGATAGGTCCAGCAGACCAAAAGATAATGTTCTGTAAAGTGGTTTAGCCTCTTCGCCTTTTCCCCGAAAAGAATCAGGTGGAGGACGGTCATGTCGACAGGACCTGGGGCGCGGGTATTTAAAAAAGGGGAAACTCTTTTTAAGGAAGGCGACAAGGCTCAAAACCTTTTCTTGATCCAATCCGGTCAGGTCGCGATCCAAATCGTCCGCGGAAAGCCCATTGAGCTTTTTAATATGGGTGTGAATCAAGTCCTTTGCGACTACGTCCTATCCGGTCAAAGTACGCATCCCTACACAGCGGTCGCGACGACCGAAGTGAAGGCTCTGGAATTGCCATTCGATGCTGTGAAACAGCAAGTCGAGCAAGCGCCGCAAGTTGTGAAACTCATGACGAAGTCTTCGTTGGACCGGCTGAAGCTGCTGCAAAATGAACTCAAGTCGATCCGACTCGAGCGTGATAGCAACCCTTGTCCACATGATCAGCTGGCGAAAATTTTTGCGACGGTCTATCACGTCGCACGCCACAAGGGCGAAACCTTGAAAGACGGCAGTCTTGAGGTCTCATGGCCGCTGATGAAGCAGTACGCACAACGCCTTTTCCTTGAGTCTCCGAAGCGTCTAGAGGGCGCAGTAAAAATTTTCGTGAGGCTGGGCCTGGCGAAATTTGAGATGCAGAAAAACGAGGAAGATCCAGAGGCCCCTGAAGAAATCGGTAAGGTCACGTTTAAGAACATCGATCTCGCCGAGTGGGTTTCTGAGCACTGGCAATACTATTACTTCAAGGGCGGAAAGTCCGAGCTGCTAAAGACAGAAGAGAAAGTCATGCAAGTCGTAGCGGCCATGGTGGACTACGCCTCCGAACTCGAGCCAGACCGCAATGGTTCGGTGCGAATCGAATTTTCGACCATCGTGGAGCGTTTTAAGGCCGAAAGCGGGATGACCTTGAACGCCGACTTCTTTGGTGTCATCGAAGGTAAGGGTCTGATGGTGAAGCGCATTCCCACAGACAAAGGTGTCTTGATTCAGTTTGAATACAAAGAGTTTGCTCGATGGATGCAGATTTGGACTGTGTTGAAGGAAGTCGAGCGTTGGAACGAAAAAGGTGTCATCGATGATGAGCCGGCCTTTGATCCGCGCCGGTTTCAAAAGGCGAACTCAGGGCAGCAATGCCCCAGCTGTGGTCATGCCTACGAGGGCGCGCCAAAATTCTGCGCAGAATGCGGACACAAACTTGCGACGGTTAACGTCGCCTAGCCTGTTTAGTTTAGATTTTTCCTAGCAGGGAATTGCGGATGTCTTCCATTCGCTTACGGTTTGCAGACCAGTCGCTATAGCCAAATCGCGAACTGCTTCGAAATTGCAGCGTTTTAGAAGGTTCGTCGAACAGAAACTCCACGTCGTCGATAACTTTAAAGACGCGCGAACGAAATTCCACGTGCAGATAGAGGCCGTCTTCTTTTACGATTTTTGCGCTGACCTGCTTTTCAAGCAGGTCGCGCAGAGCCAGTTTTGCTTCGTCAATCGGCTTCGAATAGGTATAGGGAACGATGGCGTGTTCGCGATCCGCCGACTGCGTCGAAACACAATTTGGGGTTTTGGGACACGGTGCAAGTCGACCTTCGACATAGAGGGCTTCGCTTGGACCAGACTGAGTTTGCCAGATTGATGCCGGATTGCATGCTACCAGTGTGAATGGTGTAAGCGCAGTGACTGCACATAAAGCAAGTTTTCTCAGTTTCAAGACAGCATCCTTTCCGACGATGGCGTCATCAAATTCAAATAAGACATCAGATACATCGCAATACGTTCTTCCATCCAGCGCCTTCGCTCGGCATCCCACGCCGCTCTGATGGAATTGAGGTCGATGTATCCCATGTGACCGCCTTCCGATTGGATATCCAGCGCGAGCGAGTTTCGATGTGTCCGACGATCGAGTGGCGTTTCAAGATCCGAAAGTCCGCACGTGATAGGGTCATCCTCGCTGGTCAAAACCACAAGTGGAATCTGAGATTGTGTGAGATAGCGCCCGCACGATGCGCGATGATAGTAGTCGCGATGGTCGCGAAATCCGCCTGCGATTCCCGTATAAGCGGCATCAAAGTCGAAGACGGAAAAACGAAGCGTCGCAAAGGACTTGTCCAACTGGCGCAGCGCTTGGTCCGCATGAGGGGTGCCTGCCCGGTCATGGAGACTCTGTAAGAGATCGACGATGAACCGTTGACCATAGACTTTTGCCGGACCGTGGCTCAGTCGAAGTGCGCTTTTTTCGAGGTCAATCGGAGGATTCACCGCGATACTAAGGTCAGGAAGTTCGGCCCAGGCGACCTCCTGCAGTCCACGTTTTGTGAGCGGTCCTGAATCGTGGGATGGGATCACGCCAGCTGATAGGAGGACCGTGGCATTGGCACTGAGACTGTAGCCAAGGAGAATTTGTTTGAGGTGGGGGAATTGCTTGCGTCCCCACGCCACTGCGCGCCCCAGATCATCACTTCTTCCGGAGTGATAGGGGTGTTTGGCTAGCTTTCGACCGGGCCCGCAGCCGCGGTGATTCCACAGTACGACCGTCAAACCCAGGCCAAGGGCGACTTCGGCGATGCGAGGCATGTAGGTGGAATCCGAAGACCCGGCCAAGCCATGAAAGGCGTGAAGGACACCGCGTGGACCCTCTTGGGCCACATGCATCACTCCGACAAGTGTGTCACCGTCGAGAGTTTGAATGCGCACCGTTTCAATGTGATTTTGAGTCCGTTCCTTGAAGGTATCCTTGAAGGTGTTGAGCGCGCGCGGCTGGCGGAGGAAATAGCCCCCAAAGGTATGGTGATGGCCGCCCAATCCTCGGATAA
>CAKQVW010000250.1 GCA_934277865.1 uncultured Pseudobdellovibrionaceae bacterium
ATGAAGTCGAGCTGTTCACTCAGATAACCGGCCAGACCTGCCACCGCAAAAAACGCGACGTTATTTAATCCAACAGCGAAGAACAGGGCCTGCCCCTTCAGCTCGGGCCCCGTGATCATGAGGAAGCTAAAGAGAAAGGATGTCCACATTGCCAGGACATTGGCACCTCTGCGCTGAAAGACGAAGCCGCAGAGAATGATGTTAACAAGGTAGAGAAAGAGGAAAATCGACTGATTGACGCCCGTGAAGTAAATCAATCCGGTTATGAATGCCGATTCAAAGAAAAACAGAAACGCCGTGACCGGCCACGAGTTCAACGCCCGATCAAAATAGATGAGGTAGATCGATTGAATCGTAAAGGCGACACCCATCAGAATATAGACGGGGAATAAAACATCCGCGTTTACAAATTCGGGCTGAAGCGCCTGAAAACCCAGAATGATCAGCAGAATCGAGATATGAAATCCAAGACGAACGGCCGAGATAATCGTCATCGGCGTCCGACTTCGCGAGAAGTCGAACCCTACCGCCTGACGCTGCTCCGGGCGGCCGTTCTTTTGGGTCATTGTACGGATCCCGCCATATTGAAGATCGGGAGATACATCGCAACGACAATGAACGCGATGATTCCACCAAGCACGACCATCATCAACGGTTCCATCACGCTTGCCAGGGCCGAGACCGCTACGTCGACCTCGTCTTCGTAAAAGTCGGCGACCTTGTTCAACATCTGATCGATCGCACCTGTCTGCTCACCGACACCGATCATCTGTGTGACCATTTGCGGAATGTATTTTTCTTTTGAAAGCGGAACGGTCAGCGACTTACCTTCCGAGATCGCTTCACGTGCACGAATCAGTGCCGTTTCAATGACGACGTTTCCCGTGACCCGGGACGCAATCTCCAAGGCCTCCATGATCGAAACACCCGAAGCCAGAAGTGTCGACAATGTCCGGGTGAAGCGAGCAACGGCTGATTTCTGAATCAAGTCTCCGACGTAGGGAATGTCGATCAACACCGTATCGATCGTCTTTTTTCCGTCGTCGGTGCGATAGTAGTTGATGACAAAGAAAACGGCCCCCGCAATACCGCCAATGATTGCCCACCAGTACGACATGAAAAGCTTCGACATCGCGACGACCATTTTCGTAAGCCCCGGGAGATCCTGACCGGACGAGGCAAAGATGGCTTCGAACTTTGGAATGACGAAGATCATCAAACCCGAAACAACAAGGAAAGCGACACTCAAGATGGCGATCGGATAGACCATCGCACCTTTGATCTGCCCCCTCACCTTGGCTGCTTTCTCGATATAAACGGCCAAACGGTTAAGAATCTGATCGATGTTTCCCGACTCTTCGCCCGCCTTGACCATGTTCACGTAGAAACGATCAAAAACAAGAGGGTGTTCAGCCATGGCTTCACCAAACCGACGGCCTTGATTGATGTCGTTGACCATCGATTTCAACGCAATCGACATCGCAGGACTCCGCTGTGACTGGGAAAGCACCTCAAGCGATTGCAAAATCGGAATCCCCGAACCAAGCAGAGTCGATAGCTGTCTGGTAAAAACCTGCAGCTCCTTGAGAGGAACCCCTTTGCCGCCGACCTTTTTTAGTCCCGACACTTTTTGCTCAGCCTGAGCGACCTTCATCGGCATCAGCTTCTGTGCACGCAAACGAACTCGAGCTTCGCTCTCGTTTGGCGCATCGAGCTCGCCCTTAAACACTCGTCCGCGTGTGTCGCGTGCTTCAAACTGATAGCGAGGCACTAAACACCTGCCTGCTTGAGCATTTTCTCAAGCTGTTCAAGATTCGGAGACGCCTCAAACGCCGTTCTGAGATCAATTTTTCGCTTTAGAACCAACTGCACAAGACTCTGATTCATCGTGACCATGCCCGACTTTTCTTGTCCGACTTGCATCAAAGACTCGATCTGGTGGAGTTTACCTTCGCGCACGAGGTTTCGAACTCCAGGAGTCATCAACAAAAACTCGGTCGCAACCACTCGCCCACCGCCAAGTGCCGGCAAAAGACGCTGCGAGATCACGGCCTGCAAAGTAAACGAAAGCTGAGCGCGAACGCGGTCCTGCTGCTCCGATGGCAATACGCTCACAATACGGTTGATCGTGGCGATCGCCGAATTGGTGTGAAGAGTCGCAAAGACCAAGTGTCCGGTTTCGGCCGTCACCAGAGCGGCTTCGATGGTTTCAAGATCTCGCATCTCTCCTAATAGAACCACATCGGGATCTTGACGAAGAAGATACTTCATCGCATCGGCGTAGCTCGCCGTATCAGCGCCAACTTCGCGTTGGTTCACGATACAGTTTTTGTGCGGATGAATAAACTCGATCGGATCTTCCAAGGTCACGATGTGACCAAAGCTCTCTTGATTGATTTTGTCGACAAGACTGGCGATCGTGGTCGACTTACCTGACCCTGTTGGACCAGTGACCAGCACAAGTCCATAGGGAAGCAGCGTCAGATCTCCAATGGCTGGCGGCATCGAAAGATCGCCAAACTTCGGCATGGTAACCGGAACTTTACGAAAAACTCCAGAGACGGCGCCACGCTGAAAAAAGAAGTTGGCACGGAAGCGCGCCATATTCTTCACTTCGAAACTGAAGTCGAGCTCACGTTCTTCTTCGAACTTGGCTTTTTGGTTGTCGCTAAGGACCGAGTAGCAGAGCTTCCTCGTCATCTCCTTCGACAAGATATCCGTTTTCACACGAACAATCCGGCCGTTGACCCGAAGCGCAGGCTGCGCTCCCGAGACAATATGCAAATCCGAAGCTCCCTGATCAGTGGCAAACTTCATCAATTGCAGCAAAGAAATCATAACTCACGTCCTCAACTCTAGAGATGCCTACTTGGTCGCTTGTTCATCGCTGACGGTCATCGAGATTAGCTGCTCAAATGAGATTTCTCCCTTTTTGAGCTTCATCAGGCCGGCCTTGCGAAGGGATCTCATCCCCCCTCTCAATGCGGCCCGTTTGATTTCGAGCGGACCACCGCCGCCCAGAATCGCCTCGCGAAGTGCGTCCGTCATTGTCATCAACTCGAAAATGGCGATACGACCTTTAATCCCCGACCCATTGCAGTTTGCACAGCCAGCGCCACGCATAGTTTCGTACTCTTCGACTTCTGCTTCCGGCACGCCGGCTTTGATGAGCGCAGCCTTCTCGACTTTGTGGGGCTCTTTGCAGCGTTCACAAACTCGGCCTGCAAGACGCTGAGCCACAACGAGCGAAACCGTCGATGTGATCACATACGGCGCGACACCCATGTCGAGTAGACGGGAAACCGTCGAAGGTGCGTCGTTTGTGTGAAGTGTCGAAAGGACCAAGTGACCCGTACTTGCCGCCTTGAATGCGACCTCTGCCGTCGTCAAATCTCGAATCTCACCCACCAGAATGACATCGGGATCCTGACGAAGGAACGAACGAAGCGCATCGGCGAAATCAAAACCGATATCGGCATTGACCTGAACCTGGTTGATCCCGTCCAAGTTGAATTCTACCGGATCTTCCGCCGTCGAAATATTGATCTGCGGATCGTTGAGCGACTGGAGAGCCGAGTACAGCGTGACTGTTTTACCGGAGCCTGTCGGCCCTGTTACCAGAACAAGCCCCTGCGGTTCGTTGATTTTTTCACGCAAGACCTGGAGATCGTCCTCTTCGAAACCGAGTTTCGTCATGTCGAGCTTCAGGTTGGCTTTGTCCAAGAGACGCATAACGACTTTTTCCCCGAAAAGCGTCGGTAGAACGCTGACGCGAAAGTCGACCTCTAGGCCAGTAGCCGTTTTCACTTTCAAGCGACCATCCTGAGGTTTGCGGCGCTCGGCAATATCTAGTCGAGACATGATCTTCAAACGAGAGACAAGACCCGCCGCGATCCCGGGAGGCGGCTGAATCTTCTCGTGCAACAACCCGTCGATACGAAAGCGCACGCGGAAGCGTTTTTCGTAAGGCTCGATATGAATATCTGACGCTTTTAGTTTGATCGATTCCGCCAACATCAAGTTGACGAATTTGACGATCGGACCCGAATCGTTGTCCTTGTCCAGAGCGAGTGCCTCGAGCGACTGCGTGAAATTTAAGGCCTCGTCCGAGTTTTCCATCTCGTCGACGAGTCGACCGAGATCAGCACCCTTTCGGTAGTATTTCTCAATAGCTTTCTGAATAGCTGCCTCAGCCGCGACCACGACTTCGATTTTGCACTTCGTGATGAAGCGCAGATCATCTCGAACAAAGAGATTCGAGGGATCGGAGAATGCGACAACCAGCGTGTCACCCGCCTTAGAGACTGGAATTACCAGATGTTTTTCGCAGATCTCGCGACTCACCGTCGCAAGCGAGGCTTCATCGATTTCAAACTGATCGAGATCGACAGCTGGAACGTTGTACTGTGAACCAAGAAACTCTGCTAGCTCCTTGTCTTTCATGTGTCCCAAACGAACGAGCGCCGACGTCAGCCGCCCCCCGTTTTTCTTTTGATCCTCGCGAGCTTCAGCCAATTGAACGGCATTAACTTTTTTCTCGATGACCAAAAGTTCGCCGACTGTTTTCTTCGGACCCACTTCTGGGTTTGTTCCGCCGTTGTTTGCGGAGCCTGATTGCGACATGACCACTCCTTGGTCGAATAGAGAACCTCCGGCTTTTAAGCCAGAGATCCCACACAGTTTCTCACTG
>CAKQVW010000251.1 GCA_934277865.1 uncultured Pseudobdellovibrionaceae bacterium
GTGGTATGGATTCTGACCCTGAGCAACACCGCTTCATGGTTGGTATCGACCTTAAGAACTTGCCTGAATTCTTGAACACAGCGTCGCTGTCGTTCTCGAACTTCAACCGAAGTGAGAACGCTTCTGGTGCCGCAAACCTCCAGGTTTACGGTTTGACTCTTGGTGGTGAGGTTTCAGGCTTCGACTACCGTGCGGTTCTTGGTATGCAGTCAGGTATCGCGTCTCAGACTTCGGGAGCAACCCCTACTGAGATTAAAAACGATGCGATGATGTACGATCTTCGCGTTGGTTTCGCTATGCCAGAGACTATGGGTCTCAAGGTTTGGGCAAACTACCACTCGGATTCGGGCGACGACGACGGAATTGGCGCTGGCTCCGATCTTAAGAACTCGCGTTACAACGGTCTCTACTACAACAGCCACAAGTTTGCAGGTCTCATGGACATCTTCGGATGGGGCAACCTGACTTACTGGGCAGTTGGTGCGGATATCGCTCCTGCTGAAGACATGACTGTTGGTCTCGGTCTCTATGGCTTCTCGAAGACAAAAGAGAAAGACAACACCATCAACAACGGCACAAACAACGATCGTTTCGCGAACTTCCGTGGCGGTATGGCTAATGACAAAGCAGACCTCGGTATGGAACTCGATGTTTACGCTCAGAAGAAATATGCTAACGGCCTGATCATCGATGCGATGGTCGGTGCATTCATGCCAGGCGCGGCTTTCAAAGACGCGACTCCTAAGCGTGAAGCGACAATCATCCAAGCAATGCTCACTGGAACTCTTACTTTCTAAGAGAGTCTAGTTGAACTAGCCGGATGGCTAAGTCGGGAACGGGCTGAAGAAATTCAGCCCGTTTTCTTTTTTGGACCTCGGAAATTCAAGACCTCGGTGTTCTGTTCCGATACGGAATTGATGGTCGAGCTACTGACAGTCAAATGTTCCTGGAAGTCTCTGAACCGGCGCGGCTTGGTCCGGCTCATGGCCGCAGCTGTCTGCTGTCTGCTTTTGATGGCCTCCTTGCGTGCGGAGGCTCGCCGGATTGAGCGCCTTCGGCTGGAGCCGGTCACGATGGCCGAGATGTCGGCACTGCTTGGACAGGGCGATGCGCTTCACGGTGCCTTGACCAAGCAAGATGATGAGCAGACGGAAGTGGTGCTTCGTGATCTTCAGATTGCGATTGCCAAGACGGTTCAGGCGTCGTCGAGATTGAAGATTCATGAGCGGTCGCATCTTCTGAAAATCCTGGATTCGATGGGCGAGAACTTGGAAATCGCGAGAAATAGCGGATCCGACGAACGGCGTGAGCGCCTTGCGGAGGTTTTCAATATGCTGGCGAACCTTGTTCGGATCTACGCAGTTGAGCCGAGATTTAAAATCTTCTTTTGCTCGCGAGATAAAATGACCTGGGTTCAGACGAAGCCTCGGGGAGTCTATCCGTTTCCTGAAATGGGCGAGCGCGACTGTGCGCTTCGTGCTCCTTAGATTGAAGCGAAGTGCCTGGCCAAGAACATTGGCGAGAGGCATCCTGGAGGTAGCATGGATGAGTTTTTAAGAAATGCTCCTCGAGTACTGGTAGCCATAGGCGCGATCGTGATCGGGTTTATCTTGATCATTGTCTTCAATCCTCCGCGCACCGTTTGTGATGAGCAGCTCGATATCTTTCGTCAAACGCAGAAGGCGTTTCTGTATTCCACTTCAAACAAAGTGAAGAAGTCGGTTGCCGACGAAATGTTTGATCTCTGCAAGGCATCTAATGAGCCAGGTGGATGTTTTGACTTGTTTCTCAATCTTCGATTGATGGCCGAGTCCCTGGAGAGAATGCCAAAGAATTGTGCCTCGACAGTCGCGAGCGATGATTTCATCAAACGATGGATTTTGAAATCTCTGACACTCATGGTGCAGATCGCCTGGGGAGAAGGTGGGCCTGGCGTCTATATCTCGAGAAAACATGGGTGGCTAGATGCCGCTGACTTCCGGTTGTATTGCCGATTGAGGTCGCTGACCGTTCGATATTATGGCCAAGATGGATTCGAGACGTTTCGCGAGAGCGTGATGACGGCTTTGCCGGGGGCTGACAAGATGTCGCGCGAGCAGCGTTGGTCTCGCTCGATCTTTTCAAGCCCCTGTGACCAGTAAGGTCTCAGTCGGCAGAAAAGATCTGGAGTTCAACCTCTTTGATCTCCCCATTGGTTCCAAGGCTCACCTTGAGTTGAATGTCTTCGTCGTCTCGGTGCTGAAGCCGCTGTGTCGAATAGTTGGCGGCTCTTGAGTCGCGAAGAAGCCAATCGCGAGGGTCGAGACCAAACTCCGTGAGTTGTGCAGTTTTAAAAATTCCAGGTGTCGCTTCTTGGTTGGCAGTGGTGTGGCTGAATCGCATGAGTTTCCCCTTTTTTTGTCGTCCGGTTTGGACGGCCATGTTGGGAAAACGAAAATGCAAACGTGGGTGCAGGCGGGGGAAGCTTCCGGCCAGTTTTGAAGATCCTATTATTTCAAGGGCTTAGGAAAGCTCGGCCTGGTTTGAGCCGACAGAATTCCAGGAGTTGAAATCCACAGTCTCAGAGACGAGACTCGGACAGGAGGTGACTATGTTGAAACTTCTGGTGGCCCAGATTGCGGCCGCCGCGCTGGCAGCGATTGTCTTTCGCTTGGGGCTGGAGCCTCGAGTGGCGGGGTTGATTGCTGGCTCGGCCTTTGTGGCGGTTGGGTTATTCGGTGCGAGGACGAGTTGGAGCGCGCGCGTTAACGGGCTTTTTGCCTATACCGTCTTTTTTATGGCTTTGGTGCATCTGCTGGGCGTAGCGATTCCCATGCTGGCGTTTCGACTTATGCACTGGGACGAGCCATTTTCCAAGGTGGCGGTCTGGGGGCTCTCTGGGCCGGACTTTCACGCGCTCTCGACGCGGCTCTATGGGCTCTGGTTGCTGTTCACCGCCGTGGCGTGGTGGCGGTTTAAATCGAAGTGAGCTACTACAAGTAGTTTCTGCGGTAGTTTCTGCAGGGTAAAAAAATACAGGGCGAGATCCGTGTGATTCCCTGAAGGGGAATCGGACTCGCCCAGCGTCGTGTTCGCTACTTTGCCCGGATTTCGATCGGCTTTATTGGCACAGTCGGCGTTGGCTCAGTCGACATCAGGAGCTAGTTAGCTGGCTTAGATTTGAAAAGGCTTCGGCGAGATCGCTTCTGGGCGCTCGAAGAAGTCATAGGACTCGTTTCCTTGAGGAAGGAGACCGAGGCTACGAGCTTTTTTTACGGCAGCTGCTACTTGCTTCTGCTGGCCAAGCGAGAGCTTGCTGATGCGCGCAGGAGTGATTTTGCCACCTTCTGAAATGAAGCGGCCCAAAGTGAGAGCGTCTTTGTAGTCAAAGAAGTAATCGCCAGAGAACTCAGGGCGGTATTTTGAACGAACCATCTTTTTCATAATGCTTTACCTTCCGGGCAAATCCGACAGAGGCGGCAGACTACACCAGATAGTGGTTGCCAACAAGGCAGATTTTCAATATTTCTACCCGTCTCGAACTTTTTGAGGATTCACAACGAAAGGGACCAAGGACATTGCTTTTGCTACTGAAGCGAGAGGTCCGAGGGTCAAAAGGACTAGTAAGATGGCAATCTGCGAACTGACAGGCAAGCGCCCGGTCGTGAAGAACCTGGTCAGCCACTCGAACATCAAGACTAAGAAAACGGCGCAGCCGAACGTGCAGAAAAAGCGTCTGTTTAGCCAAGCTTTGGGTGACCTTGTGACGTTGCGTGTTGCAACGAGCGCAATTCGCTCGCTTGAGCACATCGGCGGTTTGGACCGTTTCATTCTCCGTCAAGACGAGACGAAAATGTCGGCTCGCGCTTTGGAAGTGAAGCGTCGGATCGTTCGTAAGCTCAACCGCAAGTCGGCCCAAAAATCTGAAGGAAAGGCGTAAGAGCCATGAAATTGAAAATTGCCAAAGGCTCAACTGTTGAAGTGATCGCGGGTGCGGACAAAGGGAAGCGCGGCGCGGTTCTCGAAGTAGACCCAGTGAAAATGAAAGTTCGCGTTCAAGGCGTGAAGGTTCAAACTAAGCACTCGAAAAAAGATGGCTTGGTGAAGTCGGAAGGCAGCATCCACTATTCGAACGTGAAGCTTGTTGAAGGTTCGAAAAAAGAGAAGTCTGCGAAGAAGACAAAGTCGAAGTCGGCCTAGTCGACACCGGCATATTCGAGCGGCATATTCGACAGAGGTAAAACTCTGGGGAGTTTAAAAAAGGAGGCGAATGCCTCCTTTTTTGTTTTCTGGGCCCTGGAGGGCCTTCGCAGAGTGGAGTTTGCGGGGCGGACTTTGCGTTTAACGCCTCGATGCGATAGTCCTTTTTTATCTTTGCGAAGCTCTGGGCGAAACTGAAGTTTCTGGGGAAGGTGGCAGGCATGGCGATTCATTGGAAAATCCTGGCAGTTTTGACGGCGCTGGTGGCGGCGGCTGGATCTTCCGCTTGGGCGGCGGCACCGGCAGGTGAGCTGGTGAATATGGTTGTCTGCAAAAGCCCCGGCAAGGTGGCCGCAGGCACAGGAGTTGGTAAGGCCGTCCGCATGCTTCGCATGTACACGCAAGATGGTGATACCGGATGTGTTGCGACTTATTCCAAAACAAATGTGGAACGCACGGTCGGCACGTCGCGAGTTCCAGGGCAGTGTCAGTCAATTCTCGAAGG
>CAKQVW010000252.1 GCA_934277865.1 uncultured Pseudobdellovibrionaceae bacterium
TCGGGATGGTTCTGTTTAAACGAGATCCAGCCTCTCGGTCGAATAGCTTACGGAGTCCTGTATCATGAATCACTTCCTCGCGGCCTCAATGCGCTAGACCGTGACGGGCAGGCGCAGTGGGGCATAGACATCGCACTTTGTGGTGAAGCCATGATCGCAGTTTTGGGCGCCGCGAGAGCCAATTACGAAACGTGGGGCAATGTTGATCCGAGTCTTCATACGCATATCACGGCGAGGTTCCTCGATGAGAGGCCCGAACTTGCTCCCTTGCCGCCAAGGCAGGGCTACGATTGGACAAAGGGCATGGTGCTTGATGCGAAAGACCTGGACGTGATTCGCATCATTGCGGCTTTGCGCTCGTATCTTGAGTCTCACGCTTAGAGCTTTTGGCTAGAAGAGATCGGGGCTAGGTCTCACGGCGTCGGAAAAATGAGAATCTGATCACCTGAAGTTGTCTACATGAGGTGATCAGCGTGAAGTTTCATCTTTTTGCATTGGCAGTTGGATTGTGTGTTTGGACTCCTCAGGTGTCTGAGGCTCGGGACTTTGCCTCTCTTGAGACTCATGAGTCGGAGTTTCGAAACCTCATTTGGGAAGGTGACCGCTGGGAAGAGATGGTCGAGCGCGAGGCACAGATGCATCTCGACGAGGCGGAAATATATCTCAGTTGGAAAAAGCCGTATCCGAAGCCTCCGAATCTTTCGGCCTCGGATATTCGTTCGGTCGAGCGGGCGCTTAAGAGTTCGGAGTTGGCGACGGACGCTTCTTGTCGACTTTCGCGTGAGGAAATTGCAGCTTCAGAGATTCAGCTTAGTCGAGTCGATCGCAATGTTTGCCAAACCTCGACGGGGCCTCGGCATCAGCAGCTCGTCTGGCTGGGCGCGACGCAAGGTCTCTATGCGTGTGAAAACGGTGTGCCGGTGATGGCGATGCGAACCTCGATCGGAACCAATGGTCTTTACAAAGAAAAAGAAGGCGATCGCAAAATTCCGGTGGGAAACTACTGGCTGGGGCTTCCGCGTGTTTCCGAACGATTTGGTATTTTTATTCCGGTTGGTTATCCCAATGCGGCCGATGTGAAAGCGGGACGTACCGGGAGTGCGATCGGCATTCACGGCCCGCTTCGTTACGGGATCTTCGCGTCACCCTGCGCAGTTGAGAGCAGTCTCTCTCGAAACTGGACAGCGGGCTGCACGGCCACTGGCCGCGACACGCAAGTCATCAACCTCTCAAAGTGGATGGTCAAAAACTGGCCCATCCAACTCATCGTGATCCCCTAAGGCCGTAGCGGCACTAACAAATCTCGCCGCGCAACTGCACGGCGAGCAGCGTAGGCCGGAGGCCGTAGCGCCACTAACTGAGCAGGAACTCGAAGTCCTTTTGGCTGAGGCGACTTGAGATCTGAAGCATATCGGCGTCGGTCTCGACGGCTGTCGTGCCCGGTTCGCCAAAGAGCGCGTCGAAACGTTTGCTCTTTAAGTCCTTTAAAACTTCGATCTTCTCTTCCACAGAGTCCCGGATGATGTAGCGATACACCTGTACCGATTTGGTCTGGCCAATTCGGTGCGCACGGTCGGTCGCTTGGTTTTCCACGGCCGGGTTCCACCAGGGTTCGATGTGGAAGATGTAAGACGCTTTGACGAGGTTCAGTCCCACGCCACCAGTTTTCAGAGTCATGAGCATCACGGCGCCGCCTTGATACTCGTCAAAACCACGAAGCTTGCGTTCGCGCTCGACGCGAGAGTCTGATCCGCTCATTTCAAAGAACGGAATACCTGCTTCTTCCAAGGCCTGGCGAATGCGCTGGAAGGTCGCCAGGAACTGCGTGAAGACAAGAGCGCTTGAGCCTTCGGCTGTGATTTCGCCAAGTGCTTCGACCAGAGTCGAAATCTTTGGAGGTTCGCTGTCGTATTTTACGCCGGGGATACCACGAGGATCTGAGCAAACTTGGCGAAGACGAAGTAGGGCCGTGAGCATTTGTAGCTGCGTTTTTCCTTCGCCTTCTTTGGAGATCTGGTCGCGGATCTGACGATTGTAGCTGGTTGCGATATCGCGATAGATCTTTCGTTGCTCATCATCAAACGGCAGTCGCATCGTGGTTTCGATTTTTTCCGGAAGTTGATGCATGACCTGCGACTTGGTTCGACGCATGAGTAGCGGCTTGGTTTTCAGTTTTAGCTCGTCCAGATCTTCACGAAGCACGCGAACCGGGTTCACAAAACGTTCGCGGAAAGCTGGAAGATCGCCAAGCGCACCTGCTACACAAAGGTCAAAGAGCGAATAAAACTCGCCGTAGTGGTTTTCAAGAGGTGTACCAGTGAGGCACAGCTTAAATTCTGCGCGGAGTTTGCGTGCGGCCGTCGTGCGTTTGGTGGTGATCGTTTTAAGCGCCTGCGCTTCGTCGAAGATTGCGACATCCCAGGCGACTTGCTCAAAGAGCTCGACGTTCTCCTGGAGGAGCCCGTACGTGCAGATGACGATGCCACCTTCGGCACCACCTTTTCGGTCTTTGACGAAGTCGAGCATGGCCTCGGGTTCACGAGAGGAGAAGAGATGGGACTTCATCTCGGGCGTGAAGCGAGACATCTCCGACATCCAGTTGTAGGTGAGCGAAGTCGGAACCAAAACCAGCGTCGGACCGAGTTCGCCTTTGGCGCGCAAGTATTCGAGGAAGGCGAGGCTCGTCACAGTTTTTCCGAGACCCATGTCGTCGGCTAAGATACCACCAAGGCCCAGGCGCCGAATATCAAGAAGCCATTGCACACCTGTGGTTTGATAGGGCTGAAGAGTCGTTTTGAACGATTCGGGAAGCGTCAGCGGATCACGTTTTGTATCAAGCGAATCGTAAAAGGCACAGATCGCCTGCCACTTCGGTCCACCTTGGATCGCGATTCCGGACGCACGAAGTGCCAGGAGTTCAAGCGAGCGTGCGCGCGGAAGTTGGAAATAAGTTTCCTCCGTCCGACGGCGTTTGTTTTTGTCCGCCATCAGGCCTTGGCCGTCGCCATGAAGGCTTTCCCAGAACCGAGTCAGGCGTTTTAAGTTCGGAAGTTCTTTTGGTTCAAGTAAGAAGAACCGGCCCTCATGCTCGATGATTCCTTCTCGCGAAAGACGGATCGCCTCTTCCGGTGTGAGTTCTTTTCCGCGGAAGAAAAAGCGAGGATGAAGTTCAAACCAGTCGATCTTGCGGTTACCCAGAGGAAGGCTTTCCAGCTTGGCTTCTGAGACACCCTCTTTCAGGGTGAACTCCGGTCGGAATTCACCTTCTTTGACAAGTTCAATGGACTTTCCATCCATCGTCATCTCAAAGCCTGGGAAGTCTTTTGTCGGGTGCGCAAGCGCGAGGAAGTGAGCACCGCGCGGCGGAAGTTTCGAAGTTGGAATGATGAAGCGCTCGTTGATACCAGGCGTGTAGACGCGAGCGCGATCTTCATCGGCCGAAAGTGCTTCGCGCAAAACAAGGTCTTCGCGGTTAAACCCTTCGCGCTTGTTATTGAAGTTTTCAAACCAGGCGGCACGGACTTTTGTGAAGCAGCCACCTTCTGTCTCGCGCGCAAGATCTGCCAGCAGCGAGCGGAAAAGTCGCATGACCTGTGAGGAAAGACCACGAACGCGGAATTCTCCGGCCGGTAAGAACAGACGGGTTTCGCGTCGCTCTTTGCAGTCCTCGATAATTTGATTCATCAGACCATCTAGCAGGCTGACGATGCCTTCTGAGACCATGCCTTCAAAAGTTGTGAAGGGGTCGATGTCGTCATTTTCGATTTCGTCTCCACCGCCTTCACCTCGGGCTTGATCGACACGCGAAAGAAAGCTCGCGTACTTTCGAAACAAGCGGGCACGCATTTCGAGAAATGACTCTGGAGATTCGCCATCAGAACCAGGTAGTCCGAAGGCAAACGAGCTCGCTTCATAGAAAAGCAATGAGGCAAAACCCACGTGGCGAAGTAGCTTGAGGTCGCGTTCGCGTTTTGGGCCGCGCCGATTGTGCGCAAGCTGTGTGTTGGCGATCCCGGTGGTGGCTCCAAGGCCGGCTTGAAGCAGGTAAATCACATAGTGCAGAGCCTGTGGGATGCCATGTGCTTCCCATTCCTTGCCATCGAGCTTTGTTCCAAGCGGGAATTTCAGTCGAAAACTTCCGTCGCTGGTGACTTGAATTTGCGGACGCAGTTCGTGTTTTTCTAAGCTGACGGAAAGTGGGGCGACGCGGATCGAATCGTTTTTGTGGGCGTCGTTTTCTGACTTGCGATTCTCGATCTCCTCCAGAAGCGCTTGAATTTGTCCGTGGCTGTTGAGTTCCAGCTGGCCCTTTACTTGAGCTGCCTCTGGGCCGATGTTGCTAGATAAAAACGCGCGCACGCCATCTAGGCGATCGCGCCAGTTGTGAAAGACAAGATGAAAACTTTCGCCATCAAAGCGATAGGTTTCGGCAGCGTCGGGGACTCCGCTGGAGGCCGCTTTCACAGTGACTCGGCCGCGGTAGACGTAGTCCGATTCTTCAACTGACTCGACAATCCACTCGATGCCACTTGCGTCAGCTGCACCACTGGCTGGCCCAGAGGCGGATTGCGCCTCTTGTTCCGTTTCCACATGGACGCCGTCTAAGCGAATGGCCTTTCTCGGGCGTGAGGGGTCCGCATCCAGCGTGAACAAAAGTTCCACCGGTGCTGTACCG
>CAKQVW010000253.1 GCA_934277865.1 uncultured Pseudobdellovibrionaceae bacterium
GAATTACGGTCGTGCGTAACCGTCAAAATGAAGCGGCCAGGCGATCATGTCGCGAAGTGCGAATACGGTACGGAAGTAAGGAAGCACCGGAAGTGGCCAAGTGGCGCTTGGATCGACAGACTCGTAGGCGGAGCTACCGAGAAACGATGGTTCGTAGAGCGCAGAAAAAAGTTTTAGTCGGCAGTCGCTGAGGGCGCGATTGATGATCTGATCGAGCGCCGCGTACTGCGTGCGGTAGGTCCGTTCAAATGGCCAGCGGCCTGTCAGCTGATCTCGCATGGAGAGTTCGTTTGGGAGACGGTAGTTGATCGCCGCACAAAGCCCCAAAGGAGGCTTTTCGCCGCCAAAACTTTTTTGAACCCGCTCGGGAAGATTCAAAATACTCAAATAACTGGAGCTGGCGAGCCAGGCTCGACGAGCTCGGCGAATCAAGTGAGTTGGCAGAGGCTGCCATTTTGATTCGGCTAACCAGCCGCGATCGACATACTCACGGTACGCCACGCGCTCGAGATCAAGCATCGCAAGTCCCGTCAGCAACAGCGGCATGTACTCGGTGGTCAGCAGTAAGCTGGCAAGTTTTCTAGTTTCACTAAGGGCCTCAAGCGGCTGGCCATCGAGCGTGCCTCTTAGCAGACGAATTTTTGCCGCAGAGATCAGGTCGAGCGTGTCCGGTGACGGAAGAAAGTTGTACGGAACAAAGGTTCTACTTTTCCCGAGCGCCTGCAAAGGGGAGGAGGTCTCGATATCCCAAATCTGAAAACCGTCGAGCTCCGAGAAAAACGACGTCTCGCCTTTGAGTCGGCCGCTTTCCAAAAAGCTTCGTCCCTTGATCCAGTCTTCCTGGTAGCGGAGTAGAAATTCGCGGGACTCTGGTGGAACCAGAGGAGTTTGGCGACCAAATGGTGCCGCGCCTGATGCGGAGATTCGATCGGCCGGTGACCAAAACAGCTTGGTGTTCAATGTGGGGCCGGCGTTTTTCCCTGTTGTTGGCATCAGGGCGCGCAAGGGCGCGGCGGCGGGTGCGCTGTTCAAAAACTCGAGATCAGCGCTGAAGGTTTCAAAATGCCGGGCGTAGATAGCTTCTGTTTCGACGAGCTTCGCGGCAATATTGCCGCGAAGAAGCAGTTCGACCGAGAGAATATAGAGAAAAAAGAGCGCGATCAGCGAGGGCGCCCCAACAAGGAGCGAGTACCGAAGCGAAATTATGCTGTTTGGGCTCTGAGCCACGTCCTGACGTATGTCTTCCACGCTATGAGAGCATTGTTCATCTCAATGCGCGCAAGCTCAAGCTCCGCTCGCTTTTCAATTAAAACTTGATTCCATGAGTGCTCTTCTTTGTAGCGTTTGAAATCGGCCTGAATGGCCTTCCAGCGGGCCTGGGCCGCCAAAATGCGCTCGCGTAGAAGACGAACGCGCTCTTGGTTGGCGCCGCGCGCCAAAATGCGTTTTTCATCCATCGCAATCCGGGCTTTCAAGATTTCTTCTGCCGAAACTTTCTTGAGTCGCTTCGCCAGCCCGACGACAGCCATCAAAGCGATCACCCACTTCGACGGGTCCCACTGGTACCAGCGAACACCGTTTCGGTAATCGGCTTGGAAGTAGTGGTGATAGTTGTGATAGCCCTCGCCAAAGGTGAGGAACGCCATCGTGAAGCTATCGCGCGCCGTATTTTTATCTGTGTAAGGTTGATTGCCAAAGGAGTGTGCGGCCGAATTGATGAGAAACGTCGAGTGCTGCGAGAGCACGATGCGTGTGAGGCCTCCGACTAAAACTCCGGGCCAAAAGCCAAAACCAAAAGCCATTCCCAACAGACCAGGCACGACGAAGCCCATGAAGCTCGCCACGAGGATGTAGTACTTGTGCTGCAGCTGAACCCATTTGTGCGTGGCGAGATCGCGCGGGATCAAGTCGACGTCGGGGTGACGGTCCTTGAATAACATCCAGCCCAAGTGTGCGTGGAAAAATCCTTTGTTGATGGTGTACGGATCCTCATCGGTGTCGACCTCACGGTGGTGACGACGATGGTCCGAAGCCCAGCGCAGTGCCGAGCCCTGAAAGGCCATCGAGGCCACCAGGAGGAACATCACCTGCACCCACATTGGCACATCAAAACTGCGGTGAGAGAAATACCGGTGGTAGCAGACCGTGATGCTCAGGTTGGAGATCGAGTACAGCACCACGAGGAAGGCGGTCAGGCCCCAGCTCCAGCCGTTAAAATACATGTAGATCGGAAGCAGGATCACAGCCAGCAGAGGTGTCACCACCAAGAAGATCGCACTGACCCAGTTGATCTCTCGCAAGAGTTCGCGGAACGTCATCTCTCGGACGGATTTGGGATGTGATGCTCTGGAATTCTCGATCTTTTGAACCGAGTCTGAAATTTCGCTGGTCTGATTCATGTTTCCTCGTCGTTCGCGGAATCTGGCCCTAGAATTAGTCTAAAAAAAGCGGGGACGAGTTGCACTTGAAAAGAAAAGAAAAAGCGACCTGGACGGGTCGGCGATTTGTCACAGTTTTGTCAGTTTTGTTCACAGGACTCGTTATTTTCCTTGTGGCGAACTTTGACGCCGTGGAACAGACTGCGCACGCGACGACGTCTGCACCATCCGCTACCACGTCAGCTTCCACCTCTCGTGGGCTTGCGCCAGAAGGTTCTCGTAACGAGACAGTGATCGTCTTTGTCGGAGACTCTTTGACCCAAGGCTACGGCGTTCGTGCCGAAGAGGCCTATCCCGAACTTGTTGGAAAACAGCTTCGTGAAAAGGGCTATGCCGTCAAAATTATCAATGGCGGGATCAGCGGTTCGGTGACGGCAGAGGCGGATCGCCGTTTACGCTGGTACTTGCGTGCAAAACCACAGATTGTGGTGCTGGCACTGGGAGCCAACGATGGCATGAAAGGGGCGCCACCGGAAGTCATCGAACGGAATTTGAGAAAGGCGATTGATCTCGCCAAAGCCAATGACATCGAGGTTGTGCTTGCCGGCCTTAAGATGTTCACCAATCTCGGCGACGAGTATTTGAAAAAGTACGAATCTATTTTTCCGCGACTTGCGCGTGAAACAAAGGTGCAACTGATTCCCTTTCTTCTCGAAGATGTCGCACTTCAGAAAGAATACAACCTCAGTGACATGCGTCACCCCAACCCCAAGGGACATGAGATCATCGCCGCGCGCGTGACAAAATCCCTCGAAGGGCTCCTAGCGAAACACGCCAAAGCAAATCCCGCAAACAACTCTCAAGACGGAGCGAAAAAGTGAGCGAACCAGTATTGGTCTGCAACAAGGTCAAGAAGTCCTATGTGATCCCAGGTGAAACCGGCGCTGCCGGTCGGCTTGAGGTGCTCAAGGGAATTGATTTCGAAGTGCGAGCCGGTGAGACGCTTGCGATCATGGGACGTTCTGGCGGAGGCAAGTCGACACTTCTCAGTTGTATCTCGGGTCTTGATGTTATCGACTCTGGCGAAATTCGTTTGATGGGAAAAAATCTCTCGACGATGGACGCCAACTCTTTGAATGCGTTTCGCGCTAGCCGAATCGGCATCGTCTTTCAACAGTTTCAGCTGCTCGACCACTTTACGGCTTTGGAAAACGTGCGATTGCCGCTTGATCTCGCGGGCGTGGACCCGCTGAAGGCGGATCAAGTCGCGCGCGAAAAGCTTGAGCGCGTGGGACTCGCCGGACGTGAATCACATTTTCCAGATCGCATGAGTCGCGGCGAGTGCCAGCGCGTGGCGATCGCGCGTGTGTTGGCCATGGGCGTTCCAGTGATCTACGCCGATGAACCGACGGGGAGTTTGGACGTCAAAACTGGAAAGGCCGTCATGGATCTCCTCTTTGCCTCCGCCAAAGAATCCGGTTCCGCTTTGGTTTTGGTCACGCACGACCCCCTCTTGGCCAAACGCTGTGACCGAATTCTGAGAATCGAGGACGGTCTTTTGAAAGAGGGTCCGCTTGAACTGTTGAATGAGACTGGTGTCTGATGTTCGGCAGGTATTTTCGCACAGAGTTAAGGCGCTCGATGCGAGCCAACTGGATCGCAATCGCCGTTTTGTTTTTGAGTTTCCTCGGCCCCGTCGTTTCAAGCGTGCTTCGTTCGTCGGTCGAAAGCTTCTTGGTGTCGAACCAACGTCGTATTTTGACGGCGGACTTGGCGATCACGGCGTATCGGCCCATCCGTGAAGAGGAAGTCGACCGCGTGCGCGAACTTCTCGGTATCAAGCGTGAGGTGCGGGAAGTCGAGTTCGTTACGATGGCCTTGGGGAATTCTAGCCAAGGAAGTTTGATCGAGGTCCATGCCGTCGAGTCTCATTTTCCGATTGATGGCGAATTCACTTTTGCTGATGGAACACGTCGAGGTGGTGGGCCCGTTGGAGACAACCTCTGGGTGACGTCGGATGCAGCCTTGGCGTTGGACCTCAAGCCAGGTGGACGGTTGAAGCTTGGCCGTGTGGACTTTGCGATCGAGAAGGTCATCACCCAAGCTCCTGGTATTTCGCGTGGGGCGTTTGGTATGGCGCCTCGAGTTTACATTCCCATCGACCAGGCCTCACGCACGGGACTCACGGGTTTTGGAAGTCAGATCTATCACCGCGTTTATCTGGAGACCGAAAAAACCGCGACGAGTGAGGTGGTTAAAGAG
>CAKQVW010000254.1 GCA_934277865.1 uncultured Pseudobdellovibrionaceae bacterium
GGCCAATACCGGGCCGTGGAAATTGAGAGCCAATACGGCGAGCTGGTGGCGCGGTTGGAGCGCCTTGGCGGCACGCACGACGTGGTGTCGTTGCGCGGTTTTTTGCGAGAACAAGATCTCGATTCAAATTTTGCTGCGGACGAAGACGTGAGTTCCGATGTGACGCCGCTTTCGACAAATTCGGCGCAGACGGCAGTTTGGCAAGAGCAGTTGGGGAAATTTGAAAAGCTTCAGGGCGCTCGGTATGAGATTCCGGCTAATAGTGCGGAACTTAAGACCTCTCTCGGTTTTGACCCTCAAGTCGAGATCGCCGCCAGTGACTGGCTGGATGTGTTGCAGGTGCAGCTTGAGCGAACTTTAGGGGTGGATCCAGAAATCAGCGAATCCCTCGTCGAGCTTCTGGGCGTCGAGGCGCGCCAGGTGACGGTGGCTCCGGCGTCTTCAGACCCAGTCGTAGTTGAAACTAATTGAAATGCGTTCCTGTTTTGCGTCCAGCGGCACAGTCGGCACTTCGTGACGAAGCCAGCTTTCAAATAGGACGACGTCGCCGGTCTTTGGTTGAATCTCAAAAAATGCTTGTTCGCTTTGTGGGGCGCGCGGATGCCGTGGTGGCTGCGCCATGAATTTGTCCAGCCGTGGGTCTTCGAATTTTATGGGACTCGTGCCCTTTGGTGTTGCGACGTAAAATGTTCCGCTGACGACGGCGAGTGGGTGTAAGTGAAGACTGTGCGAGGCACCGGCTGGCATGATGTTGACCCAGCAGCTGACCATCTTGAGGCGGCCGCCCTGGAGATCCCAATTCTGAATCTTGGCGAATTTGAGAACGTGTCGGTCGAGGTACTTTTCCAATTCGGCAAAGGGAGGAAACTGTGCGTGAAGTGTGTCGAGTGAACCGTAGGACGTGAAACCACCGCGATAATTTTTTTCTGACCAGATGAGACCTTCGTCGTCGATCTCGCGGATGGTGAGGGAGTCGCGCTCGAGGTCTCGACGCAAACGAATTGCGTCCCGAGACTGAGCGCCCCGCACACTGCTGAGCGAGGCCTGGTAGATTCGAGTAGGAAAGAGTGAGAAGCTTGCCACGGGCTGATGCCTTTAGCAGCCGTGGCCAATTTTCTCAAGTGGGACCTGGCAGATTCTTAGGCCTGCAGCCGCTCAATGGGGTCTTCCATGAGTCGCACCCCTGCCAGTGGCTCGAGAGCGTCGCCCTTTGATTTGCCAAGCGCTTTGTCGGGCTGGCGAAGACCCGTCAGTTTTTCCGCGGCGGTTTCGACGGCCAAAGCCGCAAAGTGGCGCGACTCAGCCCGGATTGTGGTCGAGACGAAATCCGCCAACCACTCGGCTGTTGACGCCGTGTTTATAGCAAAATCCCGTGCGCGAGTTGTTGCCTTCTTCAGGGATCTACGGGCCTGTTTCAGTTTCATAAGGGCCTCCTTCACACAGTGTAGGTCTCTTTTGGAATTTGACGAGACACAGCCTAGCGAGATTCTGTCAGTTTTGACGTTTATAAAGTCTGCCTGTCGAGGCTTTCCAAAGGGCGCATCGGGCTGCTAGTCTGAGACCCTTCCTAGGGGGGAGATCTATGTTGTCTCAAGGTCTGGTTAAAAAGGTGCTGGATGCCGCTCTTGAACGGGGGGGCCAGTTTGCCGAAATTTTTGTCGAGGACACGTATCAAAGTGAGCTGCGTCTGATCGACTCTCGTCCGTCAAATGCCGTGATCGGGCGTTTAAAGGGTGCCGGGGTGCGGGTGTTCTACGGGCATGAGCAAGTCTACGTCACGACCAATGATCTCTCCGAGGCGGGACTTCTGAAAGCTGCGCGCACGGCGGCAGCCGCCAAACCGGCTCCGGGTGCTGGCGTGACACGGGTCGAAACCAAGGCGTTTCAACCACAGAGCTTTGACCAGATTCACCACTTCCTCACCAAGCCCTGGGAATATGATTCGGGAAAGAAGTTTCAACACTTGGTGACCATGGACAAGGCGGCACGCGCTCGTTCGGAAATGGTTTCGCAGGTCGAGCCGTTTTTGCTGGAAAAGTGCCAACGCATTTTGGTCGCCAATAGCGAAGGGGTTTGGGCCGAAGACGAACGCAACTATGTGCGTGCGGGTTGCAACGTGTCTTTGGAGGACAAAGGCAGCCGTGAGTCTCAGCACACTCGTACCGGTCAGTTGGGCACGAGCGAGTGGTTCGACACGGTCGACTTTCAAACACTGGCAACGGACGCGGTCGATCGCGCTGCTTTGTTGATTCATGCGGACTTTGCACCGGCTGGAGAGTTTCCGGTGGTGATCGACAACGGTTTTGGCGGTGTGATTTTCCATGAGGCCTGTGGCCACGGACTGGAAACCACCTCGGTTGCAAAAGAGGCTTCGATTTTCTGTGGCAAAAAAGATCAGAAGATTGCCGAATCTTGCGTGACGGCGATCGACGACGGCACGATTGCGAACGCCTGGGGGTCACTGACGGTCGACGACGAAGGCATGCCCACCAAAAAAACTGTCCTCATCGAAAACGGCGTTTTGAAAAGTTATATCGTCGACGATATGGGGTCGAGACAAACCTCTTACGCTCGGACCGGAAGCGGGCGTCGCCAGAGTTACAAGTTTGCGCCGGCCTCGCGTATGCGAAACACGTTCATCGCCGCGGGCTCGACCAGTTTGGAAGACATGATTCGCGACATCGACTACGGCATCTATGCCAAAGAGATGGGGGGCGGTTCGGTCTCTCCCGGAACCGGCGACTACAACTTTGGTGTGACGGAAGGCTGGTTAATTAAAAACGGAAAGCTGGAAAAACCGGTGAAGGGTGCGACGCTAATTGGTCGCGGCATCGAAACACTTGGTCGGATCACGAAGGTTGGCACAGAGCTGCGGCTGCAAGACGGCATGTGCGGCTCGGTCAGCGGAAGTATTCCGACGACCGTCGGTCAGCCCGCGATTTTGGTTTCGAAAATTCTAGTCGGCGGACGGGCCGCTGCCTCGGCAGGAGGTGCAAAGTGATGGCTTCGATGGAAACCCAAGGCACGGATCTTTTTAAGAATATGGAAGCGAAGTTTCATCACCTCGAAACTTTGGCGAAAAAAGATGGCGTCGAAATTGAGATGTTGGTCGAGCGGGGTGAAACCCTGGGGCTTTCGGTGTCTCAAGGTCGACTGGAGAAGTTTGATAGCTCGCAAACGCAAGTTGGCGGATTGCGCGTCATCTTGGACGGCGTTGAGGGGTATAGCTGGACTGAGAGCTTTGAGCCGAAGGATCTTGAGGCCGCCTATCGAGATGCTTTGGAGAGCGCGAAGTTCACGGCCAGAGGTGAGAAAAAACCAGAGGCACAAGTCGAACTGTGGAAGGGGAATGCGCAATCGGCCGAAGACCCCACGCTGTTCAATGACTCTCTGGAAAAAGTGTCGCTCGATTCGAAAATCGACCGAGCCAAACTTCTTGAACTCAAGTCCAAAGAAAAAGATCCGCGTATTGCGAATGTCCCCTACAACCGTTACAGCGAAACAGCGGGCGAAGTGATGGTGTTTAACTCGAAAGGTGTTCGTGCACGTCAGCGCCGAACAGGAGTGATGGGTTACACCTACTGTTTGGCGAAATCTGGCGAGGGGGCAAAGGCCGAATCGCGCATGGCAGGCGAAAGTTTTTTCACGCGAAACGCGCTGCAAGTTCCTATCGACGAGGTCACGTCTTCGGCAGCAGCAAAAGCCGTCGCCAAACTAGGGGCGGTGTCCCCTGAGACGGGTCGGTATCCGGTTGTGATCGACTGCGAAGTTGCGGCCGAAGTGTTTGGTCTGATCTCGGACTACTTTTCGGCAAAGTCGCTGGCCGAGCGCACGACCATTTATGGCAAAGAAAAAGAGCCGGCGGCCAACCTCGGTCAAATCATCGGTAGTTCAGTTCTACAAATCGAAGATGACCCGGCTCTTGAGGGCGGTGTTGGCAACCGACCGTTCGATTCCGAAGGTGTGCCCACACGTAAGACGACTCTCGTAGAAAACGGCGTTCTTAAAAACTTTCTTTCCAACTCAGTGTACGCAAAGCGCCTTGGATTGCCGCACACGGCGAACGCTAGTCGGGGAGCGCGCTCTCAGCTGGACGTCGGTCCGTCGAACCTCGTCATCCGTGCAGGTAAGGAGTCTTTGGAGTCACTCTTGAAGAGCTACCCAAGAGTGATCTACGTGACAGACTTCACGGGCTATCACGCCGGATTTCAGCATGGATCAGGAGCTTTCAGTTTTCAAAGCGAAGGTGAGCTCTGGGAAGACGGGAAACGTGTGAAGCCGATCTGCAATTTCGTGGTGGCGGGGTCCATCGACGAAATGCTGAAAGGGCTTGAGAAAGTCAGCTCTCGGCTCTCACCTAAAACGTCCAACGTCGTGGCACCGGATCTTTTGATCACGTCGCTCTCGGTTGCTGGGGCCGTGACTGGCGCCTAGTTGAAGTTTTCAAGCGCCATGGCATAGGCTTGATTCACGCTGAGTACAGTGTGGTCGAAGCTAAAGTGGCGCAGGTCATTTGTGAGCTGTTTCCAGGCGGTGTAACACAAAACCTGATCCGCCGGATTGTACTCGAAATGGCCCGATTCGCTTTGGC
>CAKQVW010000255.1 GCA_934277865.1 uncultured Pseudobdellovibrionaceae bacterium
AATTGAAGATGCATGGGTACCTGCATCTGCGACATCGTCTTGGAAAAAATAACGAGCGCCCCACAGAAGATCAGGAACAAAAATGTTTGCACACCAAACGCCCCTGCACCCAATTTATAAAACAGCGCCAGCGTGACATCAAAGATCGGTGTTGCAAATGCCAGCGGCTCGCCAGGAAACGAGTACGAGTAGTGATCGACAAAGGCTGACTTTCCAGCCTCGACAAGGTCGAGCCCCGTTTTTAAGTGCCAATAAAAATCCGGAGCAAGACCGATCTCGGAATAGGCCAATAAGCTCGCGAGGAATGCCGCAAAACCCAGAAGAACAAGCCGATGCATAAGCCCCCCGTCTCAAAACGAGACAGTTTTATCCTCTATTTTTTTCGCGCAATACTCACATGAAATAACTGGGATTCCTGAATGATTCCTACTGAGAAGCTCCTTCCAGACGAAGGTCGAAACCACGTCGTGGCGATCGACACTCCGCTTTCCAATCCGGTGCAGAAGATGCGACTCTTTTAGAGCAGGGCCTGCAGGGGGAAACAGCCTATGAGTCTGAGATCACGTGTTCTTTTGGCGAGCGCCGCAAGTGTCGCACTTGTCGGTTTGCTCACGGGCCTCCCCGAGCAAGCTCAAGCAAAAACCTTTCGCAACGCCTATGTGAGTTTTGAACTCGCCGATCGTTGGGACTGCACACTCGAACAAACCGAATGGGTCTGTCGAACAGCAGCCGGCCCCACCGACAATCGCGAAGCCATCATCATCCTAACAGCGAAAGAAGTTGGCCCTTCCGACTCGCTCACCGCGTACCAACAGCATCTCAAAACTGCGCGATCCATCTTCGCGAGAAGCGGGCAACCTATCCAGTCCCGCGTCCTCAAAGTTGAGCAACGCACCATCAATCAACACCCGTGGATCGATGGCATGCACGAAGCCAGCGAAGTACCAAACTACTTCACGCGCTACCTTGCGACGACTAAAGACAAAATCGCCATCCTGGTCACCTTCAGTGCCCACAAAACTCATTACTCAAAATACTCACAAGACTTTTTCCGAGCGATTGAGTCTCTTCGAGTCATCGCCACCAAGAACCTGATGGGTGGCGCCGGTGGCGCCGGCGGCGTTGGAATCCCCGGCTCCGACATGCTTGGAAGTGGCAACAATGGCGCCTTTGGAATGGGCGACGAACTTCCCCAAGAGGGCTCTGGCTCAGGGACAGACACCGTCACTCAAGCCGCCATGGCGCTGGCGGTTCTTCTGTTGGTGGGTGGCCTTTACATGATTCTTCGTAAAAAGAAGAAAAAGCCTTCTAAAAAGAAGTAAACGCCGACTTCGAATCACGGGGCCCGTTGAGCGGCCCCAGATTCATGGGTAGTCTGGCTCCATGACTCCCTTTGTCAATACCCCGCTTGCCGATCAGATTTTCGACCGCTTGGTCCAATTTCCTAGTCTTTTAAATAGCTTGGATAAGTCCATTGAGGCCCTCGGCATGCCGACCTGGGCGTTGGCGCTGGTCATGATCGTGGCCCTGGTGAGTCTCGTTTTCGCGAGTCGCGAGTTTCTCGCCTGGTTCTTAAAAACCAATGCGATTGCCGATGAAGTGATCCGCCTGGAAGCCCTGGTTCGCGATCTTCAAGGCGACCTGAAATCCTTGGAAGACATGGTCGCAAAAACAAAGGGCCTCGCGGCCCCTGATGTCAGTGAAACGACAAAACCCGAGCACGTGGCAACGGCGGAAACCAAGTCCCCGCCAACTCCACACTTCCCCCTTCATCACTGAAGCGAAGAAACCGGGATCACTTCGTACGAGTCAAACTTCCCTTTTAACGATTCGGCACTAGCTGCTGGGGCGTGAATCACAACCGTCAGATTTTTGGGATTCAGCGCCTTACGAAGTGCTGCGTTCACATCCGAGACCGAGACGTTGCCAAGATCTCGAACATAGTTGGTCAAATAGCTATCGGGGATCCCATAAAGCCGTAAGAGCAACATGTTGTAGGCGAGTTTGTCGCTCGTCTCGATAGCTTGCGGAAAAACTCCTGCCAAATAGCCACGCACACGTTTGATCTCATCTGACGTGATTCCGTCTGAAAGCAGCTTTTTGTACATCGCCAAGGTCTCAACAACGACCTTCTCGATAGAGTCGACCTTCGTGAAGGTTTCAATCTCAAATGGACCTTCGGAAAGTCGCGCATCGAATCCCGACGAGATCGAATACGTTAATCCAAGCTCTTTGCGAATTCGGTCATTTAATCGGCTCGCAAATGCGCCGCCAAACACGGTGTTGCCAACTCGAAGCGGCAAGAAGTCTTCGCTGCTGCGGCGAATACCCATTGTGACAAAGCGAATTTGCGCTTGGGTCAAACCCGGCTTGTCGACCACCACAATTCGAATTCCCTCTGGCCCTTTGTGCACCGGCAGCGCCTCTTGCTCGACCTCACGCTTGGCCCACGTGCCGAACTCGGTTTCCACCTTCTTTTCGAAATCACCGCCAAACTGTCCGACTACCACCAACACCGAGTTATTGGGACGGAAGTAACGGAGATAGTGCTGAATCACGTTCTTCTTAGAAAGTGACGCCACTTCCTTGGATGTTCCCGCCACGGATCGACCGTAGGGGTGTTTACCAAACAGCGCCCTCGTCGCCGCGAGATCGGCAATGTAGCGCGGGTTATCAAATGCCCGTTCGATGCCACCGACAATTTGTTTTTTAACCCGTGCAAGCTCGGCATCAGCAAACGATGGCATCGTCGTGATCTCAAAGAAGTTCGAGAACAACTCGTCCGAGGCCGTCGAAAGACCTGAGATGCTCATATACGAATAGTCGTGATCCACGGAAGCCCGGAAACTTGCACCGATGCGACCGAGATCATCCCCAATCTGAAGGGCGTTTCGCTTGCGTGTGCCTTGATCCAACAGACTCGCGACGAGATTCGTGAGACCTGCCATGCCCTCCGGGTCCTCGCTTGCGCCGGACTTCACCATCAGACCCATCGAAAGCGACGGCAGGCTTTGATCAGGAACAAACAGAATCCGAAGACCATTTGGCAACACCGTTTCGCGATGCAAACGAAGCACAGACGAGGACGGTTTTGAATAAGAAGCGCCTGCATTTGATGCGGTTCCAGAGCCAGATGCGCAACCCATCGCCGAGGTCGCAACCATTGCCGCGACGGCTACTAATCCCCAAACAGATTTTTCAATTGGTGACTTCATCGTTATTCTCCCTTCGGGCGAACAACAACGAGGATGCTACGCTCCGGACTGAGATATTTTTTTGCAGTTTCAAGTATCTGCTCTGGCGTGATCTTCATATAGCGATCGAGATCCGTGAACACACGCTTGTAATCGCCAAATAAAATTTCATTGGTCGCCAGCGACTCAGCCTTTCCATGAAGGGTCTTGAGGCTTTCAACTTGAGACACAATAAGTTGGTTGCGAGCCTTTTCCAGCTCTTCCTTGGTGATCTTGATATGGCGCGGTCGCCACATCTCGGCATAAACCGACTTCTGCGCGGCCACCTGGCTTTAATGAAATGAAGATTTGAAATAAACCCGCATCTTGAAGCGAGTTATTGCCCGTGCTGGCACTGGTCGCCAATTGTTCTTTGTAAACCAGACGACGATATAGGCGGCTGCTCTGCCCACGGCCCATCACCGCCGACAGCAAATCCAACGCGTAGGCTTCGTCGGTTCCGGCTTTGGGGACCGAGTAGTTGATCGCCATCGTCCAAGCTCCGACATCGCGTTTGATGAACAACGAACGTGGCGCCGACTGGCCCGGCTCCGGCGGATGGCTCACCCGCGGAACTTCCTGACGAGGAATCGCACCATAGTATTTTTTGACAAGCGCCTTGGCCTTCGCCAAATCAAAGTCGCCGGCCAGAACCAAAACAGCATTGGTTGGGCTGTAATACACCCGATGAAACTCTTGCGCGATCTCCGGCGTTACACGACCGAGATCCTCCATCGTTCCGATGACTTCATTTTTATAAGGATGTTTTCGAAACACGGTCGCAAAAATCCCCTGCCAGAGCAGACCCATCGGGTTGTCATCCAGACGATATCGGCGCTCCTCTTTGACAACCTCGCGTTCCGAGTCGAGTGCACTTTTGTCGATCACGAGATTTTGCATGCGATCGCTTTCGATATCGAGAAGCAATTCCAACTTCGATGACGGAGCGTTGATGTAGTAGCCCGTGTAGTCTTGCGTGGTGAAAGCGTTGTTGGTCGCGCCATTGCTCTGAAGCAAGAGATCAAACTGGTCACCCGAGTATTTTTTTGTCCCTTTGAACATCATGTGCTCAAAAAGATGGGCGATGCCAGTTAACCCCGTCTTCTCGTCTTTCGATCCAACTTTGAACCACGAATGAAAGCTCACAAGCGGAACACTGCGATCCGAGTGATAAAGCACCGTGAGTCCATTCGGCAGAACTTCTTTCTCCACCGGAAACGACAAGTTGAGTTTGGCAGAAAGCACAGGAGTCGCCTTCGGCGGTAAATTTTTGGGGAGATTTTTATTTAAGACCGCCGGCGCAACCGG
>CAKQVW010000256.1 GCA_934277865.1 uncultured Pseudobdellovibrionaceae bacterium
ACATCCGCGTTCGCATTTCACGAAGTCTTGCAACTTCGTCGGCGGGAAGTGTTGTCAATCCGCCCAATACCTGCGCATGCCCCAGTGTCACGGCCGCGTGTTCAAGGCGCTCGATACCGTTGTAGGCCTCGTCGAGACTTTCTCCCCAAGCCAAGGCCCCGTGACGTGCCAAGATCATGAGCCGACAGTCTGGCAGAAACGGCTTTAAGTTTTCACCCATTTGCTGAGTTCCAGGCTGAGCATACGGCGCAATCGGAATTCGGCCGGCCGCCAAGATCACTTCGGAAAGGCATTCCGCTGGAAGCTCGGTGAGATCCGGACGCGCAATCGACCATGCTGTCGAGACTGGAGGGTGAGCATGAACCACCGCCACCGCTTGGGGGCATGTTTGGTAGACAGCGAGATGCATAAGCCTCTCCCCACTTGGCTTTCCAAACAGCACGCGGTTATCAAGCGTAAGCCGACAGATGTCCGTCTCTTTCAAATATCCCTTGTGAACACCAGTTGGTGTCATCAGGATTTCCTCATCGTGCAGGCGAACGCTTATATTTCCATCAGCCGCGGCCAACCAGCCCCGCTGGTGCAATCGCCGACCGATTTCTGTGATGAAGAGCGCAGCATCTCGCGCAGTAAAACTCGACATGGCTACAAGCTAACTCTAGGCTCAAGTGGATGACAAAAGGAAATACGTCCAAACTTGATGCCAAGCTGACTCAGCTGATTGTCGATATCCCGAACTACCCAAAGGAGGGAGTGACGTTCAAAGATATCACGCCGCTTCTTTCTTCCCCACACTTTCCTGAGCTGGTGGCGACACTGGCCGACGAGATCCGCGATCTTGAAATCGATGCGATTGCCGGAGTGGAATCGCGAGGCTTCATTCTTGGTGCCGCTGTTGCGCATGAGCTCAACGTTGGATTTGTGCCTGTCAGAAAAAAGGGGAAACTTCCGCCACCTGTGGTTTCTCAGAGCTACTCGCTCGAGTATGGCGAAGACACGGTCGAAGCCAAACCGGGAAGCGGTCGAGTGGTTGTGTTGGATGACGTGCTTGCGACAGGTGGAACACTGACTGCCTCGGCCGAAGTTTTAAAGAAAGCCGGCTACGACGTAGCTGGATTTTGTGTGTTGATGAATCTCACGTTTCTCAACAAGTTTCAGTGGAACGGCCTGAAGGCAAATTCTCTGATCGAGCTCTAGACCACCTACAAAAAACCCTCGTGGCCAAAGCCACGAGGGTTTTTTATTTCATCTCAATTCTGAGATCCGATCTTATTGAAGCTCACACATGTACGACGCCTTCGCACGTGGAACGACTGGCTTCGAGTTATCGCACACAAGGTTAGCGACCCGCTTCTGGTGAGTGACCGAACCTACCATGCCAGCAGGTGTTACATTAATCGCTGGAACATCAAGAGCTTCAAAAATCGCCTTGTAGTTGCGACGACCCTTGAATTCACAACGTGCTTTTGTGAATGGACCACGGGGACCAAAGCCAATCGTCTTGCGGCAAGTGAGACCGCCGACTTTCTTTTCACGGTTTGTCACTCCAACGATACCCGGAGTTGGATCAACTTCGGGAATATCAAGAGCGTTCATGATGTCGAGTGCGTTCTTAACAGCTGGGTCCATTTGAGGGGCAGGAAGACAACGAGCGCCAGGAGGGCCGCCGATGCATGCTTCGGCTTTCGCGGATACAAGTCCAGCCACAATCACTGCGGCCATCATCATCGTACGTGTGAATTGGTTCATGTTCTCTCCTCTCGCGGATGTGCGAGCTTAATGAATAAAGCGCGACACTTTTCGCACGGAAAGCGCGCATTGCGTGAGGCAAATTCGACGAACCTGGCGTGTGGAGAAACTTTTATGAGTTTCACTGAAACGTGACACGTTTCAGTGCTTCCAGACGAAAATTTTTCCTGGGGAATAGCATTCAGTGTTGGACGGCAGGCACCAGCCGACGACGCAAGCGCCATGAAACAAGGACCGGAAACAGAAGCAACAGGGACAGCGCAACTACACGAAGCGCCGGAGGCCCCATGGCGTCGCCTCCGCCTCTTGGCGTACCTGAACCTCCCGCCGCAACAAGGCCACAGCCACCAAAGCCCGGTTTTACGAACTCCTTATTGGCCGAAAGTGTCCCCTCAGAGCCGCCCTCACCCGTTGGTGGCGGCGTCGAAGGTGGGGTGCCTCCGCCAGCAGCTGTGATATTCACGTCGACGCAGTGGACGTAAAATTCGCCCGGCTGTTCATCCATTTCCTGAAGAACACGGAACGTGCACGTGGCGCAATTCATGTTTGGAACAGTGAACGTCACGTTTGTGGTGCCATTGTTTTGGGTGTCTTCGACAAGCGCGAGCTGATTCGACGCCTGCCAAAATCCGGCGTCACCACCTGTTGAAAACTGAACGTAAAAGCGACCCGGATGATTGATGGTTTCTTGGACCGAAAAAGTAAACTGCTGACCGCCCGTGACCTGAAGTGGGGTTGCCATGCGTGTGGTGTTGTTCGCACAAGGCCCTGGGCTGTCGGGTACAGTCGGATTGTTTTTGTTGTTCTGGATGAACTTCACTCGATCGCTCGTGCCCATACGACCAACAGGCGAAATCCGAATGTGCGCATGCGCCGTAGCCGTAGCGGACAAAATGCAGGCGCTCGCAATCAGCATCAGTGCCGAACGATGTCTGAGATCCATTATGTGCCTCCGGCGCATGAGGCGAGCACTGCTATTGCGGCCTCATGAAAGGTCGAACGAAGTGCGAAGACTGCTTCCGGACCAGAAGCAGGAGCTCCAAGCCAACACGTGGCCTCTTCCCGGTTGTACTGGCCGCCCTGCTTGGCATCTTCTGCTGTGCAATCACCGCAAGTCTGAATGGCGAACGATGTGTTGTAATACACGGAGTTCACCTTCAAGCAGTGCTGAGCCGCCGTTTCGTCCAAACAGTGAATTTCTTCGGTTTGTAGATCCTCGACCGCCGGCGAATAAACCTTCCGCAGACAGTGCAAGCGCTGAAGCTCACAATTGCGAGAATCCACCTTCGCAGAGGTCGATTCCTCGGTGCCGAGTGCGTGGACAGGATAGTCGATTTCAACATTCACATGCTGCGAGCCCGGCTCGACACCGGGACTTTGAGCACAGTTTTGGTAGGCAATCATCAAAGTAACGGCACTGATCCCGAGCGCAAAAGCCGACTTCCAAAATCGCATTTTTCACTCTCATGCCAGGTCTTATCTTGCCGAACTTTTCATGCGCTAGCTACATTCGCAAAGCGGCGAACACCAAGCTTGGGCCAACGACTTGTCTTGAGACAATTCGCCTGGAATTGAGAACCCATGAAGTTTGATTATGTCTCAGAGTAAGACGTTTAACTAGACCTCGTGAACGACCATATCAAGCGGCATTCGGTACTGAGCACCCCATGTCCCGTTTGCTTGCGGCACACCAGCCGCAATCACCATCACGACACGATCGCCTCGGCCGAGCCCAAGAAGTTTACGCACACGGATCTCATCAAAGCCCTCCATCATGCAGGTCTGAAATCCCGACGCCGTCAGAGAGAGCACAAAGTTCTCACACGCCAAGGCTGCCGACTTGATTGCCACTTCCTGCATATCACGCACCGTATTGGGCCCTCTAGGAACCGGCCGCGCCCAGCCGGCCAGCCACAATCCCAACTTGCGCAAGTAGCCCCACCAATTCAGCCAGCCCGATCGATACATATAGGGAATGAGTTTTTCGTAGTATTGAATAACTGGCTTCGGCGCATTGACATCACGAACCCATTTAATCAGATGAGGATTTGATCGACGCCACTTTGATGGGTTTGCCGTCACAACGAGAAGTTCAGCTGCAGTCCGAGCCGCTGATTGATTCAGGCGCGCCTTCACCAACTCGGATTTTTTCGCTGCTGAACGCACCCAATAAAAATCCCATGTCTGGGTATTGGAAGAATTGGGCGCCAACACGGCGGCCGAAAGTGCTTCCCTCATCACCTGCTCGGGTATGGGGTCCGGCGTAAAACGTCGAATGCTTCTTCTTGTTTGAACAGCTGTCTTAAAGTCCATATTCACTCCGATTCGAGAAATCCTACCTCATCTCGAAAGGGCGCGTGAAATCCTGTTTCCGCCGAACACAAATTCCTGCACACTAGAACACTCCACTGAACTTCCCAGAGGTGCAGCTTGATCTACGAAAGATGGGACACCCGCTTCGATATCGCTCGACTCAAAGCGCATGTGGAAAAGTATGTGCTTCCTCTGGAGTCCGTTCAGCAATCTCCTTCGTTTGGCGGCTGGTCGGTCCTCTCGTCCGATGGAAGCTACAAGGACGGCTGGCTGATGGGCCACAAAGTCATTGCAACGGAAATGACCAAAGAGAGCCTCGACCAGAACCTCAAAAAAATCGGATTTCGAAATATCGAGGAATATAAACTTCCGACCGAGATCTGCCATGGGTATTTGAAGGAGGTCATGGATTTTCTCCTACAAAGTGGATTGAATCCCCGGCGTGCTCGCATCATTCGCCTGACCAAGGG
>CAKQVW010000257.1 GCA_934277865.1 uncultured Pseudobdellovibrionaceae bacterium
CTCGCGGAAGAACATGATCACACGGCCGTTGGGCGCGAAGGTCGGGCCCTCGTTGTGGAAGCCGGATGTCAGAATGCGTTCGCCCGACCCGTCCGGCTTCATGATCCCGATCGCGAACACGCCGCCAACTTGGTGATTGAATGAAAAGAGAACGCCCCACAACGGCCATCGGTGCGATCGGGGTTCGAATGTGGAAAAACCCATCGCTGAGGCACACGAAGCTCCAAGTTCCGATCTTTGTTGTCGCGAATGAAAATCCGAAGGCCATTGAGCGCCGACAGCATCTCGTCCATCCATGCACGAAACTCGGCATCGGATTCGATTGGCTTTCCTGTGGTGTTGTCTAGCTCGGTCATGAATCGGAAGTAGTCCGATGTCGAATTCCTTTCGAGTCCGCGCACCAAAATCTGATAACGTTCGAGGCCCATGGGTTGCTTCAAGTAAAGTGGGCGCACTCGGCCCACAATTCCGCGAAGTTGGGCAAACGGTTGCAGCAGCTCGTACCAAAACTTCGCGCGAAAGTTATTTGGGTTTAGCTCGAGCGCCTCTTTCATCTTCTCGCTATGATGAACCAAGGTGAGAAATCCCAGTTTTTCTTCGGACTCATCAACAAACACGTCTGAAAGCGCGACTTTTTCTTCGGAATTGAGGTGGGCATAGCTGTCCTCCGTCACCGGATTCTCCGCCTGACGGCCTCCCCCTTTGGGTGCACATGCCGTCGCCAAAACAAAGGCCCCGACGGCAGCCAAACAGACGCCGAGAGTTCGAAAGCGACTCAAGAGTTTGATGACAACTTCAATCGTGCGCACAATTCCTACCTTCACTGCTGACTATCTCACTGCCGACAACTTCAAGCTGGAGGCCGTTTGCGGACAAGGAGAGCGGCCTAAGGTTTTGATTTCACTGAGTTTTGCTGTCGATTTTTTTGACAGTATCGCCAGATTGGCGCCCGAGGCGCCCGGCCCCATTTCCTCCCGTCGCTCCAGCCAATCCTTCGAGAGATGCCAACGACAGGAAAAAAAGAGAAGGCCTCTAAGGCCTTCTCTTTTTATCTTCGGAACCATAGCTACTGACAGTTCGCTTGCGATTCGTGGGCGAGAATCTCGTTCAACTCGCCCTTCGAGAACAGGCCTGCAACTGTGCCGTCCGCGAGAGCCTCAACCTGGCCGCACTTGTTGAACTTCGCCGGACCAAGATCACGAAGATCTTTTGGTGGCTGGCGGATGAACGTTTTCAGATCCATCTCAACATCTGTCTTTGCACCGTTTGCGACTTCAAATGTCATCGGAGCAATCTTACCTCGAGCCAAGAGGTCGAGCGTCGCAATCAGACGATCGCCATTTTCGAGCTTATCCGAGCAAACACCGCGGTGAAAGAGCATGCCTTTACGTGAATCACTCTGTTCGTCACCAGCTGGACACAGTTCGCTATTGAGTTTCTTTGCGACACGGTATCCGACGACAAAATCACTCATAACCTTGGGTGCGAGAACAAAGAACTTTGTATTGCGCAACTGACCAAGACCTTTGATCGCACTGAACGATTCGTACTTGGCCTTCTGAGTGTCGCCTTCGGCAGGAAGACCACCACCAGCCTTCATGATGCCGTCTACCGAGTAAGCCGTCGCCATCGCCGCGTACACCTGAATCCCAGCCGCGATCTGACGAATGGCTTCGAAATCCGCCATGTTCAATTTCACAGTTTTGGATATCACGCCGCGATTGCAGTTATCGAGCTGCCACACCCCGGTCGCCTTTTCCGTCGCCGTACACGCGGGCACCTGAACGGCGCCGGGAATGTAGTACGTGTACGCAAAATCTTGCTTGCGGTTTTCTTTCAACCAGTCGCGAAGTTCATCCGTGCGCTCAACATAGTTTTCCACAACGTCCTGCACCTCAGACTCGCGGTGAAGATCCGGCTGACCATCCATCAAGAACCCGACGAAGTCCGGAGTTTCAACCGACCATTCGCGAATCTGTTTAAGATAGTTTTTGTACTCACGATATTTCTTAGGGTTCACGCTAACAATTGGAAGGACGCGCGTGTAAATACCCTTAAGCTCCATAATCGGCGCTGTCATTTTCAGAACAAACTGCGCTCGCGTGTTCCATTGATTCAATTCAAGTGCTTGAAAGGCGACCCGGTGAGCAACCTGTACGGTGTTAGCTCGGACAAGCTTCTCGGCAAGCTTCGCCATCTTCTCGGACTCATCTTTTGCAGCCTGAGTTCCTGGCTTAAGCGCGCGGTTAAAGGTGTGAGTTTCACGATCGAGCTCATGCGAACTCGCGAAACTCGAGTTGGCGATCATCTGCGGGCTGCACGCCATCAACTGGCTTGCCAGGGTTCCACCGAGAGCGATGGTTCCCAAGAGCTTCGTCACTCGTGCGCCTAGTGTTTGCGTAGCTGGTTTCATGGTCTTTCTCCTCTGGCCCTTCGGCCGTTCGTTTGGGCGATGCATCCGGGTTGGTTTGGCCCTGTTCAGGCCTTACAGATGCAGCGCGTTATGTAATGAGTTTTAAAGGAGTTCTCCGAAACCATCCATATCTGGTTTGTAAACTTCAAACGAAATAGTTTACTATTAGTAAATATATGTCGGTCTACGAAACACTGGATTACCGAGAGTTTGTAAGGGGTTGGGTCACTTCTCGCCCGGGTGGCGGACGCGGCCTTTATCGGAAAATGGCCGAATCCTTGGGGGTTTCTACGACCCTCGTGAGCCAAGTCTTGAGTCCGCAACACGCCAAACGCGTGAAAACAGGCAACGACAATACACCCCTCAGCAGACAGCACGTCTCCGAAAAACACTTCTCCATGGAGAACGCGGTCGATCTGGCCGAATTCATGGCTCTCGGCGAGCGCGAGACCGAACAGTTCCTGCTTCTCGTCGAACACGCCCGTGCCGGCTCATTTAAGTACCGCGAGCGCTTGAAGAGGCGCATTCAAAAAGCTCAAGCCTCCGCGCAAAAACTCTCCGAGCGACTTGAAAAAGATCGCATCTTAAACGACCACGAGTCCGCGACCTATTACGCCGATTGGACCTACACCGCGATCACACACCTCATCGCATGCGAGTCGACGCTGTCGCTCGACCAACTCTCCGACCGTCTGCATCTTCCACGGCCTGTCGTGGCGAAGAGTTTTTCATTTCTCGTTGAAACCGGCATTCTGATTGCCAAACCGTCTGGAGGATATGACGTCGGCCCCAAGCTCACACACCTTGGCTCCGATTCGCCGCTTGTAAACAAGCACCACCAAAACTGGCGCTTGAAAGGCTTCAGCCAAATGATTCAAAAACACGAAGACGACCTCTTCTACACCGCGCCCATGTCACTGAGTCACGAAACTGCAAAACAGATCCGCGCAGAGCTTCCCGCATTCATCGAACGAATTGTGAAACTGGTTGGACCCTCACCAAGTCAAACTGTACGCTGTCTGAACCTCGACTGGTTTACCTACTAACCATTCCCACTAACACAGAAGGAGGCGGTTCAGATGAACGTCGCAGATTCGGAAATCAAAGCGCTGATGGAGAAATACAAAAAAATAGCCGTCTATGGCCTCAGCCCGGATGAAAGCAAATCGAGCCACGAAGTTCCTTCCTACATGCGAAGCCAGGGCTGGGACCTCGTCGGGACCTACCCCAAACCCCATGCGGAAGGTGGCTTCACCATCTACCCCACCTTGGCGGAAGTACCACCCGAGTATCGAAAATTCGTCGATGTGTTCCGAAGCTCTGACAAAATTCCTGACGTCGTCGACGAAGTCCTAAGGGTGGGCGGAGTCGAAGTGCTTTGGCTGCAACTTGGAATCTCACATCCCGAAGCCGAAGCTCGAGCCGAGCGCGCTGGGATCAAAGTCGTATCCAATCGCTGCCTCGTCATCGAACACCGTCGTTGGTTTTAGCAACCGCACACGCGGTGCCGATTCGTACTTCTAACGAGGTTTTTGAAACTCATCCCCAAAAAAAGAAGAGCGGCTCATTTCTGAACCGCTCGACGCAATGCAAATCAGATTCGACCGCCTGTGCGAAGCACGCGAGCACCGTTAGGTGCGAGGCGGCCGAATCACAAGGAGGTACCTTCAGTGGGTCTGAAGTTCGTGGCCTTGGTGTTGAGGTTTTACACCTGAACCACGCTCAGGACGATTCTTAAACAGCTCTTTGGGATTCTTGATATCCAGAGCGTTGACCAAGACTTGATCGACGTGATCGACCAAGATGATCTTCAGCTCCTTCAAGACTTCCTTAGGGATGTCCTTGATGTCCTTTTCGTTCTCTTTCGGGCAGATGATCGTGCGGATGCCACCGCGGTGAGCCGCAAGGACCTTTTCCTTAAGTCCACCAATCGCAAGCACGCGACCACGAAGTGTCACTTCGCCCGTCATCGCAACCGTGCGACGAACCGGGATCTTCATACACGCCGAGACAATCGAATTCGTGATTGCACATCCTGCCGACGGACCGTCTTTTGGAATCGCACCCTCTGGAACGTGGATATGAATATCAA